>NZ_DLJR01000052.1:0-23139 GCF_002484365.1 Empedobacter sp. UBA7611 | reverse complement strand
ATTAGTTTTCTGAACCCGCGTCCATTTTTGATACAAATTGGAGATGAAAATATTTTGATTGATTGTGGTTTCGGAACTGAAGTAGATTGTGAACCTATCATTCTAAAAAAATTACGCGAATATAATATTAATCCAAATCAAATTACGAAAGTATTGATTTCGCATTTACATAAAGATCATATCAACGGAATTGGAAATTGGGTAGGGGATCAGTTTGTATGTAACTTTCCTGAAGCAAAAATTTATATTCAACAACGCGAGTATGATTATGCGGTTGTTCAAACAAATAATTCTTATAACTATGATCGTTTAGAAAAGTTGAAATCATTCAAAAATATTGTATGGATGAATGATGATAGTGGAAATATAACGGATAATATCAAATTCGAAGTAACAGGAGGACACGTTCCGTTTCAACAAGTTTTTTGGATCAAAGAAAATGATGAAATTGTATTTTATGGAGCTGATAATCTACCTCAATTAAATTATCTAAAATATCATGCCGCTTTCAAGAATGATGCAGATGGTGTAAAAGCGATGGAAGATCGTTTGCGTTGGGAAGTTGATGCGAAAACAGAACACTGGAAAATACTTTTCTATCACGGAAAAAGAACAGATATAAAACAATTTTAGAAGTTATATTATAAATGAAAAGCCTTGTAAATGCAAGGCTTTTTGTATTTGAATTATATTTCAGTTTAACTTCGAGTACCTTTGTTGATTTTAAAATTAATTGACATAAACTATGCTAAAACTCTTAAAAAGATATTAACGTTTTATGATTTGTTTTTTATGGATTTAATAAAAAGGTTTATTGAAAATACATTTATATAAAAAAATCCTCAACATGTGTTGAGGATTTCGTGTATAGTTTTTTACATTTTTTCTTCACTGTATTCACCAAGTAACGCATAATAGCCAAAGAGTGCCATTCCAATAACAATAATTGGTGTAAGGACAAATAGAATAATAATTCCGAATACTAAATCATCTTGAGAGCCTGATGATAATTTAGGAATTCCAAATTCCATGATACAAAAGTAGGCTAAAACAAGTGATAATGCGATCCAAACGATTCCTAATATTTTTTTAATTGCTTCCATTTTTAATAGTTTTTTTAGTTAACATTTCTGTCTTTATTACTGATATAAATTGCTCCGATGATAAAACAAACAGCCGCAATTCCAATAGGATACCAAAGACCCTCTAAGTAAAACTGTGGATCTCCGTTGTTTTTGGCATTTGTTACCAAATAAGTAGAAACAGCAGGTAAAAGACCTCCAAAAATTCCGTTTCCTACGTGGTAAGGCAAAGACATCGATGTATATCTAATTTTAACAGGGAACATTTCTACTAAGAACGCAGCAATTGGACCATAAACCATTGTGATAAAAATAATTTGAATCCAAATTAATCCAACTAATTTCCATTTATCACCACTATTAATATGTGTCGATTTTTTTACAATTTCACTTACTTTTCCATCTACAATTTTTGCTTGACCATTTTCTAAATGAAGCGTTGTAACTTGTTTATAAGTCGTGCCATCTGTAAATGATTTTTGAATTGTATAAATAGAATCAGATTTTTCGTCAACATTTTTGATTTCAGCTTTTTCAATTGTTTGTGCTGCAATTACTTCTTTATTTTCAAGATTTGTTGTTTGATACATTGATTCGTAAATTGGTCGATACGAGAATACAGCGACAATCATTCCGATTAACATCACCCATTTTCGACCAACTTTATCACTCAGCCATCCAAAGAACACAAAGAAAGGTGTACCAAATAATAAAGCAATTCCTAACAAAGAATCTACTTGATCAGATTCTACATTCATCACCGTTTTCATGTAACTCATCGAGTAAAACTGACCTGTATACCACACAACTCCTTGTCCCATCACAGCTCCAAAAAGTGCTAATAAAACGAATTTCATATTGTAACGATTCCCGAAAGATTCTTTCAAAGGATTTTTAGAAGTTGTTCCTTCATCTTTTGCTTTTTTGAAAGCTGGCGATTCGTCCATATTTTTACGAATCAAATATGAAACGTAAACCATTAAGATTGATAAGATAAATGGAACTCGCCATCCCCAAAGGTCAAACTGCTCTTCTGATAATAATGTTTTCGTTAATAAAATAACCAATAACGAAACAAATAAACCAACTGTTGCAGTGGTTTGTATCCAAGAAGTCCAATATCCTCTTTCTCCGTCTGGTGCGTGTTCTGCTACGTATGTTGCAGCACCTCCATATTCGCCTCCAAGTGCTAAACCTTGTAATAAACGTAAGATTAATACTAATAAAGGTGCGATAAAACCAATTGATTCGTAAGATGGAATACATCCTATTAAAAAAGTTGCTCCTCCCATTAATACTAAAGTTGCCATAAATGTATATTTACGACCAATAATATCTCCTAATCGACCAAAGAATAACGCGCCAAATGGACGTACAACAAATCCAGCAGCAAATGTTGCTAATGTTGATAAAAAGGCAGCTGTAGGATTGTCAGCAGGGAAAAATTTAGTAGAAATTACAACAGCTAAACTTCCAAAAATAAAGAAGTCATACCATTCAATTAGCGTTCCCATCGAGGAAGCACCAATCACTTTCCAGATTGTTTTTTTGTTAGCAGTTTCGCTCATAAATAATGTGTTTTTGTGTTAATTCTTGTGTGTTTTTTTATAATAATATCATTGCTTGTATTGTTATCATGTCGTCCATGTGTTTTGGTTGATCGAAAGATTTTTGATATTCTACAGAAATTTTAGCATTCTGACCATCAATGTACCAGTTTCCACCTAATTTTAATTCGTTTGCAGGTTTCACTAAACCTTTGAAATCTCTGTAAGAATACCCTACATACGGCTGAATTCTATTGCGGAATTTCCCTTCGCCTTCTTTGAGGTTTTTAGGTAGTAAATACCCAACATGTCCAGAAAATTGGTTTCCATCTCCTACAACATTACCTTGTACATAATTTTCGCCCATGTCCGAATTTTGATATTTCGCATAAGCTGTCATCGAAGATGATTTTCCAATTGGAGCATCGTAGAACGCATCAATAGCAAGATGAGTTACATTTTCTCCAATCAAATTATCATTTTCTTTTTTGACAATCGCATTGCTTTGATTAAAAAATCCTGCTCCGATATTGAATACTTTTTTAGTTCCTAAATAGGTTCCAACGCGATAAGGTAAAGCATTCGATTCTTGATCTAAGAATTGATAATCAAAATAACCTGAAACTGCATATTTACCTTCTCCAAGTATCGCTTTTCCCAAATATTTTTCTTGTCCGTTTTGTAAAACTGTCGAAGAGTTTCCGTCCAAAGTATTCGTAATAGCATCACTTAATGCTAAACGATAATTTAGTTTTCCAATTCGCCCTTTAGCAAACATTCCCAAATGATTTGAAAATTGATCAGACAAACCAAGTGTTGACCAGTCAGCTCTGTTATTATCTAAGGTCAACATATTGATAGAACCTTGACCATTTCCACGAGAAATTCCACCAAAATTGTGAACTCCAGCACCAATTGCTAAATTGTTTGTTACCTTATATTGTAAAAACATTTCATGCAAGAAAAACGATACATCTGTACTTTTTCCCATCGGAGAAAGATTATTATCATAGATTCCATTTGCACCAAAATGTGTTAAAATCATGAATCGATCATTGATTTGTGAATAAGCAAGAACGCGCGCTCGTTTGATAGAAAATCCATCATTGGCGTGTTTTCCTTCGTAATCCTGAAACCAAGTTTGTCCCCAAAGAATAAATCGGACATATTTACTTCCTTCTGGATTTAATTTAACAACCAAACCGCCATCATATTCAGAAGCGTATTGAGCCTTCAATTCCGTGGCTCCAAAAGTGGATAGTAGAGCAAGTGCGACAAAAATTTTTTTCATTTTTTAATAAATGGTGTTAGTTGTACATTATTTGTGATTTTGTATTGACTTAATTAATAGACTTAAGTTTGTCTAAAATAATGTATTGAATAATAATAATGCTTTTTTTGATAAAGAATTTCTTTTTTATTTTATTAGTGTAAATAATACGCTAATATTTTTTTTAATTTCTTAAAAAAATGTCAAGAAAAGTTTTAAGTTGATAATCTGAGTTGGATTTATTTCAGAAAATTTATCAAAAAAAGATGCAATAATAGTCTTATTATTTATTAAATCAAGAAATAATTATTGACTAATTGATAATGAATGGAAGTAATTTATTCTAAAAGATTAAGATTTAATAAAATATAATCTGCGATTATTTATTCTGATTAGAATATTATAAGTAGAAAGCATAAAAAAGGTTTCGATTTTGTTCGAAACCTTTTTTCTAATCTATCTTAATTCCAAGATAATCTAACAATGCGATACAATTCTCTTTAGAAAATTGCGCACCTTTTAATTGATTATCATTCGGATTTATCGTGAAGTTATAAGCCGTTTTGAAGTAGGCTTGCTTTAAATTGGTCTGATAGAAAATGGTGTGAGCCAAATTACAATTCATAAAATAAGCTTGACTAAGATCTGCGAAAGAAAATTCTACATTTTGTAAAGAACAATTGCTAAACTTTGTCTTTTTTAGCGGTAATTCATAAAAAGATGAGTCGTTTAACGTACAATTTTCAAATGAAATGCTTAACCCAAATTTGTTCGAATTTTCGAGATTAAAACCTATCATTTTACAATTCATAAACTCAACTTGCTGAAAGCTTGTGTTTTCTAAAGTTACATTACTCAAATTACATTCGATAAATTGACATTGAATAAATTTGATATCGCTTAAATCTAATCCATTCAAATCACAATTTATAAACTCGCAATTCTCGTATTCACCAGATATATTTTGATTTTCTGAGAAATTAATTTGTTCAAATTTTTCTTCGAAATGATAATCCATAAGTTATTTTTTTACGATTAAGTTTCTTAAGGCTAACCAGAAAATCATCACAATCATGTCAATATAAATAGTAACTTTTAGTTGATCGATTTGCGAACAAAGATTTTTTCCTGTTACAGTAGAAATACAAGTGTCAACTCCGTCGGTTTCATATTTTATACTAACCATAGTGTTAATAATCATGTAAAAAACAATTGGAATAATAAGAATAATTATCGCTAAAATAATGTTGTAATATCGTTTTGAGATCATAATTAATCTTCGAATGTAACTTCTATTTCTTGTCCAAATTGTAAGATATAACCATTGTTGTCGTAGATTGCAAATTCGCGCATATCCCATTCAAAGGTCTCAATTTCATAAACAACTTCGCAATCATCTTTTACTTGATTCCACAACTCGTCTACATTGTCTACAACAAAATAAAAAGAACCTGTGAAATTAGCTCGTTCAAAATCTGCTCCTTCATTTGGATAAGCCAACATAATTTCTACATCGTCTTTTTGCAAGCAAGCCCAAATCCAATCTTCATTTTGATCAGCAATTTTAAATCCTAATTTTTTATAGAATTTTGTTGTTTTTTGTAAATCTTTCGTCCAAATTATTGGGCGCAAACTTTTAAAAGCCATGTTATATTATTTTGGATAAAATTACTTCAATTTTTCTTAACTCTCAATTCCATTTTAAATGATAATTATGTTATTTATTCATATTATTATTTCGAAAGTTTATCCCATAAAAAAACTCCTATCAAATAGGAGTTTTATTTTCTAAATCAAAACTGATTTACGGATTATATTTTTTGTTCAACGCTTTCAAGATTGCCCAAGTTTCAGCATCTACAACTCCATCGTATTTTTCTGGACGGAAATGCATCTGAAATGCCACAATCGCATTCTTAGTTTGCGAATCTATCATTCCGTTTGTAGGAACGTTGTACCCATATTTCTTAAGATCAGTTTGCACTTGAGTGATAAAAACTGAACTTGTTGTATCCCAAGGATATTGTTGCATAAACACATACTTGTCTGTATCATCGTACCACGCACCAACACCATAATCTGTGTATAATTTTTTCCAAGGGAAAAGTGGTCCTGGATCTGGCTTTCTACCTGGTGCAACATCCGCATGCCCAATTACATTAAAAGGAGAAATATTATAACGTTTTACAATATCTTGCGCTAATTCACCCACTTTTTTGATTTGATAATCTGGATAAGGCGTGTAATTTGGATAAGCATCCGTTCCTTTGTTTCCAAGATTCACAATTTCGATACCAATAGAAGAAAAATTTAGATTATCTAACCCTTTCCAGCTACTAACACCTGCATGCCACGCACGTTTTGTTTCGTCAACTAAAAGATTAATTGTTTTGTCATCATAATCATTTACCAAATAATGCGCACTTACATCTTTCTGAGTCAATACTTTTAACGATAACTCTGTGTTGATTGCAGTGTAGTGTAACACCAAAAATCGTACACGTTCATCTTGCGAAATAGATGGATAATAATCTGTTGTCACCTTGTACTTGTCGAGTTTTGCAGCTCGAGTCATTTCCGGTTGATCTGTTTTTGAATTGATAATGACTGTGTCACGAATTACTTTTGTAATTGTTTTTGGTGGAACTGTTTTAGTTGCACAACTAGCCAAAATAAAAAAACAAGAAATTGCCGAAAATACTAATCCTTTAAAATTCATTCTTTTAGTTCTAAATAGTCTTTTGAATAGCCAAAATTAAGCCAAATAATTTAATTTTTTTTCTAAAAAGACTTGTTTTGCAATAAAAGTCAATATATATTTGCAACCGCTTTATGAGACTAATCAGTCTTATTTTTAAAAGTTAGGAGAGGTGCCAGAGCGGTAATGGAGCAGATTGCTAATCTGTCATCGGGAAACCGATGCCAGGGTTCGAGTCCCTGTCTCTCCGCTTTTTTAAAGCTAGAAATAAAACACCACTCGGGGTGTAGCGTAGCCCGGTCATCGCGCCTGCTTTGGGAGCAGGAGGTCGCAGGTTCGAATCCTGCCACCCCGACGAATTTTAGTAATAGAATTTTGGATTGGTCCAGTAGCTCAGCTGGATAGAGCAACTGCCTTCTAAGCAGTAGGTCTCAGGTTCGAATCCTGACTGGATCACAATCTAAAGAAAACCCATACTGATTATCAGTGTGGGTTTTTTGTTTATTACTGCTTCAATACAATCAAATTTTAAGCAAAATTGTAAATCACTATTTTCGGTGAGATGCTTTCTGTAAAGTTTACTTATTTTTATTCAAATAAATTGTATGAATCAGCCTACCAAAATCAACATATCAAGAGTATTTTTAGGATTGACAATATTCTTCTTTCTATGCTTTATTGTTATGTATAATATTGATGGAACTGAAATAGCAAGAAATCAAAATTTTATGTTCGATTTTATAGCTATTACAGGGTTTGGGTCTTTTATTTTATGTCCACTTTTTTCAGTAATATCCATTATTTTTAACTATAAAAATAGGATATTATATCTTGTATTACTTTTAAGTTTTATTCCTTTTTTTGGAATTTTAAAACTATTTGAAAGTGCTAATTTCGGAGGAAGTTTTTAGAACTTATACTAAATTTTCTCTCCCTTTTTCACTCAACTGCTTAAAGTTAATTGCAGGAATAGTTGGATTCAATTCAGATTTGAAATTGGTAACACTTGGCGTTTCAAAAAAATCTAATTCGTATAAACCATCTTCCACGAATTGACAATCATCAGTTAAAATATAGATTTTAGGAAAACTTGGTTTTCGTTCTATTTTTACTTTTTTGATGTTATTTTGATCCGTAAAAACTTCTCCTTTCTTTGTGTTCGCCATTGTTTCTTATTTAGAGAACAAATTTCTTAATAAAATTGAATATTTAAAAAATCAATCCGTAATATTCAAAATATTTCTACCTTCGTTACAAATAAAACCACGTGAAATATACAATTCTAGCAATACTTTTGTTTTTTGTTTTAGGATTAACAAGTTGTTTACCAACCAAAACAGTTTCCGAAACTAAAGTTGTGACTTCAGAAATTAGCGATTTGTCGGGTAAATGGAATATAAATGATGGAGGAGATTACATTATTTTTGAAGATGCAACCAAAAAGATGGTGATGAAAACGGCTTGCGGAATTATTACGGCTGATTATACCAAAATAAATCAAGCAATAATTTTTAATCATTTAAAACAAGTGAATTCTGATTGCGAAATTCCTCAAAATTTGATTCAAAATTTGCAAAAAACTGCATATTTTAAAGTAAAATCATCAAATCAAATTACTTTTTATGATGAAGCTCATCAAGAAAAGCTAACTTTGAAATTAATAAAGTAAATCGCCAAGAAAAATATATTATGCTTAGCATAATTTTTTATTAAATTTGTCTAAATTTCTAATGTTGAAGAAAATTTTAAGTTATCCGTTATCTATAATCTTTTATATTTTTTATGGATTAACGTTGTTGGTAATGCATGTTGTGCAATGGTTGTGTTACAATTTGGGAGGGTATGCTGCTCATCATAAAAGTGTAAAAGTGATGAATGGTCTTTTGGTTTTTTGGACAAGAATTTTAGGTACAACATATACCTATAAAGGACACGAAAATTTGATACAAAATGTACCATTGATTTTTGTGAGTAATCACCAAAGTATGTATGATATTTCTCCGTTGGAATATGATTTGGCTGATTATCATCCAAAGTTTATTTCGAAAATAGAATTAGGAAAAGGAATTCCGAGTGTATCGTATAATTTGACGCATGGAGGTTCTGCATTAATCGATCGTAAGAACGGAAAACAAGCAATAGAAGAAATAAAAAAATTAGCGCAATACATTCAGAAAAATAATTATTCAGCTATTATTTTTCCAGAAGGTACAAGAAGCAAAAATGGAGTACCAAAGGCTTTCAAAGAAAATGGATTGAAAGTTTTGACGAAATATGCTAAAGACGCTTATGTTGTTCCAGTTACGCTAAATAATACGTGGGAAATAGAAAAGTGGGGTAAATTCCCGATGTATTTGGGCGCGAAAGTAACAATACAATACCATAAACCCTTAAAAGTGAGTGACTATAAGTTTGATGAAATATTCGAGCTTACCGAAAAAACTGTAAAAAGTAGTATAACCGCATAAAATAATTATATGTCAATAAATAATGTTCGCCTGGAAGTAATGCAATTTCTTGAGAAAGATATTGATGCTTATATGGACAAATTCTTAGTTCCAGCCGATAAAATTTGGCAACCAACAGATTTTTTACCGAATTCTCAAACAGATTCTTTTTTTGACGAAATCAAAGAATTACAAGAGCTTTCGAAAGATTTGCCAGATGATTTCTGGATTACATTGATTGGTGATACCATTACCGAGGAAGCTTTGCCAACCTACGAATCTTGGTTGATGCAAATGGACGGTGTGGTAGATGAAGAAGGAAATTACCTAGAAAATGGTTGGGCAAAATGGATTCGCCATTGGACAGGAGAGGAAAATCGTCACGGTGATGTTTTGAATAAATTTTTGTATTTATCAGGACGTATCAATATGCGCGAGGTTGAAGTAACAACGCAACATTTGATAAATGACGGTTTCGACATTGGAACAGCACACGATCCTTACAAAAACTTTGTTTACACAAGTTTTCAAGAATTAGCAACTTATGTATCGCACAATAATGTATCAGCAATTGCAAAAAAATACGGAGCGAAAAAATTATCGCGTATGTGTAAAATTATTGCAGGAGATGAAATGCGTCACCATTTAGCTTACACAGAGTTCGTTCGTCGTATCTTCGAAGCTGATCCTTCTGAAATGATGTTAGCTGTTCAACATATGTTCAAACTTAAAATTGTAATGCCAGCGCATTTCTTAAGAGCTTCTGGTGAAGAAAGAGGAACTTTGTTTGATGCGTTTTCAGATGCAGCGCAACGCATTGGTGTGTACACAGCGTTTGATTACATCGATATTATGCGAAAATTAATTGAAGCTTGGCAATTAGATAAAATCTCTGGATTGAATGCTGAGGCTGAAAAAGCAAGAGATTATATCATGAAATTCCCAGATAGAATGGATAGAATTTCGCAACGTATTGTAATTCCTGAAGTAGGACCACAATTCAAGTGGTTAGTTCCTGCGACAGCTAAATAGAAAATCAATTTTATTAAGATGTATATCAAGATTGTTTTACTTTTTCTATTTATAATTTCATGTTCAAATATTGATAGGTTAAATTATCCATCTAATATTAATGAAATTAAAGAAGTTATATTAGAAAGACCTGATAGTAATTCAAATGGAAAATTTTCAGAAATTAAACAATTAAATGACAATCAGATAAAACAACTTTTAGTTATTTTAAATAAAGCTAAACAAATAGATTCTAAAAATTTTGATGAAGATTTTCAAATTATTTTTTCAACAGAGTCTGGAACTAAAAGAATTATGGTAAGGGGTAATAAAATTAAAAATTTTGATAGTAATAAAGTTTATCAAATACCGAATGTAGATTATTTGAATAATTTTTGAAAATCACATATAATCAAAATCATATAAAAAGAGGCAATTCAAAATCGAATTGCCTCTTTTTATTTAGTAACTTTAACCAACAAACAAATTATAAACAACTACTTATGGACGATTTTATTGCTGCCAGAAGTCAAATGGCGATGTCGCTTGCCTTTCACATTGTTTTTTCGTGTGTTGGAATGGTGATGCCGTTTATGATGGCAATCGCTCACTACAAATACCTCAAAACTAAAAACGAAATTTACAAAGGGTTAACCAAAGCTTGGAGTAAGGGAGTTGCAATTTTATTTGCTACGGGAGCAGTTTCTGGTACAATGCTTTCGTTTGAGTTAGGATTATTGTTTCCTAAATTTATGGAACACGCTGGACCAATTTTCGGAATGCCATTTTCGTTAGAAGGAACAGCTTTTTTTATTGAAGCCATTGCTTTAGGTTTTTTCCTTTATGGTTGGGACAAATTCAATAAATGGTTTCATTGGATTTGTGGTGTAATTGTAGGGATTAGTGGTTTAGCTTCAGGGATTTTGGTTGTTGCTGCAAATGCTTGGATGAATTCTCCGTCAGGTTTCGATTTTATAAATGGCGAATATTTAAACATAGATCCTGTAAAAGCTATGTTCAACGATGCGTGGTTTTCACAAGCGTTGCACATGACAATTGCAGCTTTTTGTGCGACTGGATTTGCGGTTGCGGGTTTACATGCTTATCTTATTTTGAAAGGTAAGAATGTAAATTTTCATCGCGAAGCATTCAAAATTAGTTCTGTTTTAGCGATTACAGCAGCAATGTTAGCACCTTTGAGTGGTGATATTTCGGCGAAAGATGTAGCAAAACGTCAACCGATTAAATTGGCTGCGATGGAAGCGCATTTCAAAACAGAAGAAAGTGCTTCATTTGTTTTGGGTGGAATAGTGGACGAATCAAAAGAAGAGATTAAATATGCGATAAAAGTTCCGGGTGTATTGAGTTTCTTGGTTCATTCAGATTTCAAAACACCTGTAAAAGGTCTAGAAGAATTTCCGAAAGATGAATGGCCGCCTGTGGCAGTTGTACATTATGCTTTTCAGATTATGATAACATTCGGAATGTTGATGATGGGAATAGCTGTTATTTATTTGATTGCGCAATTTTTTAAGAAAGATTGGCGAACAAAACGCTGGTTTTATAAATTGTTTATGATTGCGACACCTTTCGGATACATCGCTTTAGAAGCAGGTTGGACGGTAACAGAAGTCGGTCGTCAACCGTGGATTATTTACGGAATTATGCGAACGGTAGATTCCATCACGCCAATGCCAGGAATACAATATTCGTTTTACATTTTCACGTTTGTATTCATTACATTGTCCATTATTTTAGTGTTCTTAATGAATCGACAAATACAAATGGTTGCGAAGCTTTACGATCCAGAAGATCCAAATTATAAACCAGAAAAACATTAAGTATGATTTACGTAGTAATAGCATTTTTGTGGGTTGCCATCTGTTTATATTTAATTTTAGGTGGAGCAGATTTCGGTGCTGGAATTGTCGAATTATTCTCTGAAAAGAGTTACAAAAAACGTACGCAGAAGATTATGTACAATTCGATTGGACCTATTTGGGAGGCAAATCACATGTGGTTAATCATTGTCATTGTTATTTTATTTGTTGGTTTTCCTAAGATGTATGCAGAAATCTCAAATTATTTGCACATCCCGTTAGTAATCATGTTATTGGGAATTATTGCAAGAGGAACATCGTTTACTTTCAGAAATTATGATGCAATCAATGATAAATGGCACAATCTGTACGATGTCATTTTTACCTATTCAAGTGTTGTGACGCCTTTGTTTTTGGGAATAATTGCAGGATCTATCGTTTCAGGAAGTATTGATGATAATGCATTTTCGTTTCAAGATGCATATATATTTTCGTGGCTAAGTTGGTTTAATTTTTCAGTTGGAATTTTTACTGTTGTGATTTGTGCTTTCTTGGCTTCGGTTTATTCAATTCAAACTGTTAAAAACGAAGAAGATAAAGTGATTTTAAGAAAACGTGCGAAGCTTTATACAGCTTTAATTTTTGTTGCTGGTGCATTGGTATTTGCAGTTTCACTTTGGAAAAACATTCCATTATTTAGTTGGATAACATCAGAAATTTACGGTTATATCGCAATTGCAATTGCTTCAATTTCGATTGTATTATTACTTTCAGCCTTAAATAAAGCGAAGGATTCTTTGTTGAAAGTTTATGCAGGAATAATTGTGATGATGATTTTGTTTGCAGCATCATATTCGCATTTTCCGAATTTGGTATTATTCAAAGATGGTTCAACATTATCTTTATTGACAGATTATGGCGCAATGAGTACAATAAATATGTTAGCTTGGGCATTATTACTCGGCTCGATATTTATTTTACCATTTCTATTTTACTTAATTTATTCATTTAATCAGAAGCAAAAAATATAAATACTCGTTCCAAATTTGATTACAAACATACTTGTTTGTAATTAACCGAGCCTTTAGGAAAGGACAAGTGAATTTGGTAAATACAATAATCTGTTTAAATCTTCAGAACAAGGATGATAGAGAAGAGCCTTATTTCAATTCGAAATAAGGCTCTTTTATTTTAATTATGTTTTGCTTGCCATTCTGCAATTTCTTGCTCATTCAGCAAACAAGAATTTAATTCTTGTGTAACTTTTTCTTTATCCAAACCTTGTCCAATAAAAACAAGTTCTATCATTCGATCTCCCCATTCTTTCGACCATTTTGCGTCAATCGTTTTTTGGTTGAATTGGTATGCTGCAAACTGAATTCTTTCCTCATACGGCATCGAGCACCACCAAGCTCCTGCAGGATCAATTCGGATACTACCACCAGCTTGACTCAAGAAAATTGCTTCATCAGGACGATTTGCTAACCAAAATAAACCTTTTGAACGGTAAATCGTTACAGGAAAATTATCATTCAAATACGTTAAAAAACGTTCTGCATGAAACGGAATTTTTTGTCTGTAAACAAAAGAAGTCATTCCATATTTTTCTTCCAAATGATCGTGGTGTTCGTGCGTACAATGTTCGCCGCATTCGTGATCATGGTCGTGATGATGATGTTCCTCTTTTTCTTGCTCTTCTAATAATTTTACCCAAGCATCCATGTCCTGAATTTTTTCGAAATCGAATAGATTGGTATTCAAAATTTCAGTTAATTCAACGTGAGAAAAACTTGCAGGAATTATTTTAGCAGAAGGATTTAATTTAGTCACAAACGCTTCAATATTCATCAACGTTTCTTCTTCAACCAAATCCATTTTATTTAGAATAATCACATTCGAAAATTCAATTTGATCAATTAAAAGATTCACAATCGGACGATTATCTTCTCTGTTTTCTGTAAAACCACGATCAAAAACATCTTCATCAGTTCCTAAGTTTTTGAAGAAATTATAAGCGTCAACTACTGTTACCAACGTGTCTAAACGTGCAACTTTTGGCAAATCAATTTTACCATCTGGCGAAACAAAATCCAATGACTGCGCAATAGGACCTGGATCAGAAATACCAGAACTTTCGATAACCAAATAATCATATTTCCCTGATTGTGCCAACTTCTCGATTTCTACGATCAAATCTTCTCGTAATTCACAACAAACGCAACCGTTGCTCAATTCAACTAATTTTTCATCCGTTTGAATTAAATCATTTTCGCGAGAAACCATTTGGGCATCAATATTTACTGCGCCCATATCGTTCACGATAACTGCTACTTTTAGTCCTTTTTTGTTGTGTAATATATGATTAAGAAGTGTCGTTTTTCCGCTTCCAAGAAATCCAGAAAGTACCGTTACAGGTAGTCTATTTTTCATAATTTATGCTTAAAAATATGCTACAAAGTTACGTTTTTATCACGCAAATTTTTGCGTAGAATCATCTATAAATTTTATAATGTTCTGTTAAGAATTTAATAATAAATCACTGTTAGAAAGATTTCTTTTATTTTTGTTCAAAATCAAATAAAATAATGTTTGTTTATAGTGTTATCACGTCAATAATTATTTCAATCGTACTTGAAATTTACCTGTATTTTAATTTTAAAAAATTCATTCAAAATAAGTATATTCTTTTAGGGAATATGCTTTTGTGGTTACTTGTTTTGGGTAATTTTGGATATAATCTAATCTTTTTTGATCGTAATGTTGGTCAAACACAAACGACAATGTGGGCAACAGGTTTGTTTATGTTGTTTGGTTTTCCTCGAATTATTCTGGTTCTATTTTTCTTGGTTCAAGATATTTTTAGAGGATTTGGGTGGTTATTTAATCGCGCAACAAATCATTCAACAAAAGAAGATTCTTATTTACCTTCTCGTCGAAAATTTGTAATGATTTCTGGATTAACAGTAGCTTCAATACCTTTTTTTAGTTTGATTTATGGAATGACTTTAGGAAAATATAATTTCAAGGTAATCAAGAAAAAATTGGCATATCAACGTTTACCAAAATCGTTTGATGGTTTCAAGATTTTACATATAACGGATATTCATTCGGGAAGTTTGGACAATCGTGAGAAAATAGAATATGCAGTGGATTTAATTAATCAACAAGAGTTTGATATACTATTGTTTACGGGTGATATTGTGAATAATTTTCATTGGGAAATGGACAAATGGCACGATGTTTTTTCTAAAATAAAACAAGCGCCGCACGGAAATTTTGCAGTGCTAGGAAATCATGATTATGGAGAATATTCGGATTGGAAAACGGAGGAAGAAAAGCAAGATAATTTTGAGAAAATTAAAGCGATTTTCCCTAAGATTGGAATGAAATTATTATTGAATGAAAACCGATTTATTACAAAGAATGGTGAAAAAATTGCGTTGATTGGCGTTCAGAATTGGGGAACACGATTTAAGAAATTAGGTGATATTGATGCAGCTTCGAATTATGTAAATACAGAAGATTTTAAAATTGTGATGTCTCATGATCCTTCGCATTGGAATGAGATATTGAAAAATCATCCGAAACATTTTGACTTGACTTTGTCTGGACATACGCATGGAATGCAATTAGGAATTGAAGTTCCGAAAATTGGTTTGCGTTGGAGTCCTGCGCAATATGTGTATCCGCAATGGGCAGGTTTTTATGATTTTGAAGGAAAGATTATCAATGTAAATCGCGGATTTGGTTATCATTTTTACCCAGGAAGAGTAGGTGTTTGGCCAGAAATAACATTAATAGAGTTGAAATCAGTATAAAATATTAGGAAAAAGCAACCAAAAATTTTGATTGCTTTTTTGATGTATATCAATTCTGAAAATAGATTTTTATCGGATTATTGTCATAAAAAAAGAAATAATATGAATGAAGAATTAATTCCTTTACAGGTTGTAAAAAATGAATCAGCTTTTCGTTTTGAGCTGAATGTAGACGGATACATCGCTTTTATAGATTATAAAGAAGAAGATGATATTATCAAATTGATTCATACCGAAGTTCCTGAAGAATTAGGAGGAAGAGGCGTTGCAGCTGCTTTGGTAGAAAAAACATTGGTTTATTTGGAGGAACATAAAAATCCTTTGTTTCCGTATTGTCCTTATGTGTATGCCTACATCAAAAAGCATCCGGAATGGAAACGAATTGTTCATCCTAAATTCCCAAAATATAATGAATTGTAATCGGTTAACGAATGAGATTATAATAAGAAATGCGACCTGTATAGGGTCGCATTTCTTATTATATTTTTGAAAAGCAATTTTAAGCTTTGTGATGATCATCATCGTGTGTATATGTTTGCTCAATTGCGACGTGTCCTTCCCATTTGTCTACAGCAACTGTAGATAAGGCGTTCCCAAGTACATTTGTCATCGAACGAGCCATATCACAGAAATGGTCAATAGGTAAAATCAACGCAATTCCTTCTGGTGGAATTCCAAACATCGAACAAGTTGCAACCACTACAATTAATGAAGCTCTTGGTACACCTGCAACACCTTTTGATGTAAGCATTAAGACTAATAACATCAAAATTTGTTTTTCGATTGGCATGTGAATTCCATAAACTTGTGCGATGAATAGCGATGCAAATGTCATGTACATCATCGATCCATCTAAATTGAAGGAGTATCCGAGCGGTAAAGTAAATGAAATAATTTTCTTTTGAGCTCCAAATTTTTCTAATTCTTCTACTAATTTTGGGAATACAGCTTCTGATGAAGTTGTAGAGAAAGCGATTAATAATGGTGCTTTGATGTGTCTTAATAAATCAATTACTCGTTTTCCTAAGATGAAATATCCAACTAAAATTAAAACAATCCAAAGAAGTAAAATACCAATTATAAAGGCGATTAAGTATTTAAGATAAAGTAAGAATATTCCGAATCCATATGTTGCAATAGCAGCAGCAATTGTTCCTAAAACTCCTAATGGAGCAGTCCACATCACGTATCCAACCATGATTAAGACGATATGTGAAATTTTGTCTAACGCTTTTGTAATTATTTCTCCTTCTTTTCCGTAAGCTGAAAGGGCAACACCAAAGAAAATAGAGAAAACAACGATTTGTAAGATTTCATTCGTTGCAAACGATTCGAAAACAGATTTAGGAATCATATGCGTAATGAAATGTTCTAGTGTAAGAGAAGCTTGACCTTTTAATAAATCTTGAGCAGAACTTGCATCGATCTCAATATTCAATCCTTCTCCAGGTTTCATTATATTGATAACAATAGCACCAATCACCAAAGAAGTAAGTGAAGCTGTGATAAACCACCCCATTGCACGTCCACCAACACGTCCAACCATTTTCATATCGCCCATTTTAGCAATACCAACTACTAAAGTTGAGAAAACTAAAGGTGCAATAATCATCTGAATAAGACGAATAAAAACAGTACCAAGAAGTTTTATGTTAGTCGAAAATGTTTTAATAAATTCTGGCGAGGTATTATAATGTACATATCCTCCAAGCGCAACCCCGATAAGAAGGGCAATAATAATAGCTATAAAAAGTTTATTGTTTTTCATTATGCGATTTTAAACTTTTCCAAAACTACTATTTTTTAGCAAATTATTAAGAATATAAATTGATTTGTACACCAAATTAAATATAAAACCCTTTGTATGTAGTGTTTACAAAGGGTTTTCTTTATAGTGTATTGAGTACTATTCTGGTTGTTTGAACGGAATTTCTTGATTTAAAATCTCTTCGATTAATGTTGACATTGGTGCGGTAGAATTTTCGACAATCGAATAATCGATGGTTGTATTTTTATCAACCGAAAGTTTAATCAATTCTTTATTTGGAAATTTGATTGGATAAATACACAATTCAATGTTTTTATTTAGATTTTCTTTATCCGCATAAAATAAATGAGCGTAGAAAATTAATTGCAATTGTTTCGCTTTATCTTCTTTTTGGTAAACGGTTTCTATTTCTTCGGTTTTCACCGAAATATCTTTTGCATAACCAGTTTTGTAATCAATAATTCGGATTTGATTATTGACAGAATCAATTCGGTCAATTACACCTTTTAGCTTTACAATTTTGCCATTTGTTAGTGCAAAATCAACTTCGTGCTTGCTTTCCAAAGCTCGAATTACAAATTCATTTTCCTTTGCTGTAGTCGTATCTTTAGACAAAACGCCATCCACAATTCGTTCTGCAATTTTATAAATCAAATAATTTGGACCTTTGTCCAAATGCCCATCTTTATATTCTTTGCTGAAATGTTCTTGTAAGGTTTTGTCTTTTATTTTTTCGATATTTTTGAAATCATTTTCATGCAAAATATGTCCAATATAAGGCGTGTACAAATCTTCCAAAGCACCGTGAACAATGTTTCCTAATGTTCTTGCACTTACAATTTCTTCGGCTTCTTCGACTTCATTTACATTAAAAATGCGTTGCTCATAAAAATCTAATGGATTGCGTAAATATGTCGAAAGTGAAGAAGGTGAAATTCCATATTCAGCCCAATTTTGAAGTTTAGCCATTGTTTCGTCAGTTTTAGGAACAATGATTTCTTTCAAAGGTTTTGTAACAAAACTTGGTGCAGCAAAAGTTTCTTTCACTTCGTGATTACTTTCAAATTTGATTTGAGCCAAAAAGCGAGATTTTTCTCCAGAACCCATTCCGTCAGCTTCGGTATCGTACACGAAATAAGCGTTTTTCGCACGCTGAATCAAACGATAAAAGTGATATGCATAAATCGAATCATTTTCGGTAAATGTATTCAATTTCATTTGTTTGCGAATATCGTACGGAATAAATGTATTGTTTTGTCGTCCCAAAGGCAAAATTTCGTCATTCACAGAAGTCATGATGATATTATCGAAATTCAATAAACGAGTTTCCAACAATCCCATCAATTGTAAACCTTTCAAAGGCTCTCCAATAAAGGAAATTGTCTCAGAAGATACGATTTTGTTGTATAATAAAAATAAGGTTCTATAATCTTTGATATCATCAACACTTAACAAATTTTCATGTAATTGATTGAAAACTTTTTTGAAAAAGAACAAATATTCTTTTGTCAACAAATCGTTCATCGAAGGATGATGCAGTAATTCGTCTGTCCAATTTTTTAGATGATGAATAAATTCAGTGATACTTTTTGGAATATGAAAAATAGATTTAAAGATTGATTCTCTTAAGGCATTTTGAATCGAATTTTGAGAATTAAATATTCTATTTTGTAAACGAATATCACCGATTAATCTTCGACTTTCTTCTGTGCTAAAAAGAGATAATGTTTTATTTTCAAGAATTTGTAAGACATTTTTGAAATAAAACATGGTTCCTTTTCCTAACTTCTCCCGATTCATTTGCAACTCAAAAATTGATTTGAAAAATTGCGCTAACGGAACAGAACGTAACGGAATTCCCATCGAAATGTTGAGATGTGTGATATTTTCGGGCAACGAATTGAGAATTGCTGGTAAAATAGATTCATCAGCCAAAATCAACGCGGTATTTTTTATCTCATCTTCGTTGAGATTTCTAATTAAATCTGCAATATATTTTGCTTGTCCAACTTGTTTTGCAACACCAATTGTCTGTAAATTTTTTGGTCTCGAAAATTCATCAACCACCCAATTGATAGGTTTTATTTTTTCTTTGTATTTTCTTAGAAAAGAACCAGCTTCTTGATTCGGATTTTCGTAATAATATTTATCTGCATCCCAATATAAAGTGGCTAATTTTTCTTTTTCTAATCGAAAAATTAGTGCTTGTTCTGCTTTTGTCAAGGCATTAAAACCAGCAAAAACATAATGTGAAGTTCTGTTTTCGACAATCTCTTCAACCTTTTCACTTGCGATTCTAAAAACCATCCCAGCATAACCTTCTTTCGAATCCAACAGATCTTGTTGTAATTGAAAATATAATTTTGAAACAATTCCCCAAAACGTTAAGTGATTTTGAATGATTTCATTTTTCCCAATCTCAATTTTTCCATCTCCCCATTGACTAATTCGTTCTACCGAAATCAAATAGTCTAAAACTTTATGCGCAGGTTGCAAAGAAGCATCGATATCATCGAAATCTTTCAAAACAGTTGGTCCCCATTTGATAAAATCTTCGAAAGAATCAGGCTTGTCAACGATTTTTTTATAGGCTTGATACGCTTTGAACCATAGATTAATTCCAGAAATAATTTCTAAACCAGAAAGTTCGCTCATCAATTCTTCGATACTTTTCATTTGTGGAAGAATGATATTTTGCGCTTGACGCTGAAATTCTTGTTTGAAGAATAACATTGGACGTTTTCCTGGTAAAACTAAAGTGGTGTTGATAAAGTTTTTTTGATTTTGGACTAAATCTTTTACAACATTTTCTATGAATTGAGCCATTTTGAAATTTTCTTTCGTTGAGTTGTTGTAAAAGTAAGGATTTTGAGAGACAATTCGTGGCGTTGAATTATTTTACTTCTTGAACTTTTTCTTGAAATAATTTTTCAAAAGTTTCAGTGATTTTATCCTCAGACATTTTTGTAGCAACAAAATATAATATGAATCCAAAAAATAACATCGGAATAGAAATTAAAGGTAAAAAATTATGAATTCCATTAGTAATAATTTGAAAAAGTGAGATTATAAAAAATAAAGTCACAATACTTATCCAAACAATGAAAAATATTGAAACAAAAGAGTTTAATTCTAAATTGTAAACAATAGTGGTTTTATTGTCGTTGGTATTGAAATGACCAATAATTTGAGGATTAAAACTATTTCGTCCGCTAATCGTTTTCATCAAATTGAAATGATCTTTATAAACTATCCCTTCAAATTCATATTTACTTTTAGAAAAACGAATTCTTTTTTCTTCTGTATTATCATTCAGTATTTTAAAAACTTCTTGATCAGAAAGATTTGTCGTTATTTGATATGTTTTATTTTTGAAAAGCATAAGTTAAATATATAAAAAAGCGACTAAATATTTTTAGTCGCTAATATAATATTGAAAAAAAGAAATTCTTACTTAATCACTCCTAATTTTTTACCAACTTTTGTAAAAGCAGCAATTGTATGATCTAATTGCTCTTTTGTATGTGCAGCAGATAATTGTACACGAATACGTGCTTTATCACGAGGAACAACTGGGAAAAAGAATCCAATGACATAAACACCTTCATCTAATAATTTATCTGCCATTACTTGAGATAATTTTGCATCATACAGCATAACAGGTACAATTGCAGCATCACCTTCTGGAATATCAAAACCAGCAGCAACCATTTCTTTGCGGAAATATTCAGCATTCCACATTACTTTATCGCGTAAAGTTGTATCTTTTTCTAACATTTCTAACACTTGTAAAGCAGCACCAACAATTCCTGGAGCCAAAGAGTTAGAGAATAAATATGGACGAGATTTTTGACGCAACATTTCGATGACTTCTTTTTTACCAGAAGTAAATCCACCCATTGCACCACCTAAAGCTTTACCTAAAGTGGATGTAATAATGTCTACACGTCCCATTACTTCGTTGTGTTCATGTGTTCCGCGTCCAGTTTTTCCAATAAAACCAGTTGCGTGAGAATCATCAACCATCACCAAAGCATCATATTTATCAGCTAAATCACAAACCCCTTTTAAGTCTGCAACGATACCATCCATAGAGAAAACTCCGTCTGTTACAATAATTTTGAAACGATGATTTTTTTCTGAAGCAGCAATCAATTGAGCCTCCAAATCAGCGATATTATTGTTTTTATAACGATAACGAGCAGCTTTACATAAACGAACACCATCAATAATAGAAGCATGGTTTAATTCATCCGAAATAATAGCATCTTCTTCTGTAAAAAAAGGCTCAAAAACACCACCATTTGCGTCAAAAGCAGCAGCATATAAAATCGTGTCTTCCATTCCTAAGAAATTAGCGATTTTTTTCTCTAATTGTTTGTGTACATCTTGCGTTCCGCAGATAAAACGAACCGAAGACATTCCGTATCCGCGTTCATCTAACATTTTTTGAGAAGCTGAGATAACGTCTTCATTATCAGATAATCCTAAATAGTTGTTCGCACAAAAATTAAGTAATGTTTTACCATTTTCTAATGTAATTTCTGCACTTTGAGGAGAAGCAATGATACGTTCTTTTTTGAATAATCCTTGTTCTTCTAAATCATTCAATTGCGTTTGTAAGTAGTTTTGAAATTTATCGCTATACATAATAAATCACTTTTTGTTTTGATATGTTTCATACAAATATAAATTTTTACGGTCATATTTTTCGTACTTTTGTAAGACATAAAAAATAATAAACAGTGTTTCTAATCATCATATTTAGTTTTCAGTTCTATTTCTTAGCAAAATTTTTCAAAAAGGATAAATTAAAAACGGTTTTATCAGCAGTAGGATTATATATAGCTGGTGAAATTGCTTTTTCTTTTGTATTTGTTTTATTGTTTGCTTCAGGAATTATTGATATAGGTGTAAATTTTAATAGTTCATCTATGGATAATTTGATGGAAAATAGCCTTAAAATGAATAAATTTTTGGCAGAAAATTATGTGTCAATTGCTGTACAAGTCTTCTTATACATTGGAATCGGAATGTTTTATTACAATTCATTAAAACGTAAATGGACATTGCAAATGTTAGAAGGCGAAATTGATAAACGTAAAGATGAAATTCTACAAAATTTAGAAGTTAATCAAAAAATAAATCCAATAAAATTGGACGTTTATCCGCATTTTCATACGGTTAATGAGAAAAATATTCATTTGGTTCAACCTTTGGCAAATGCGATTTGGAACGAATGTTACAAAGATTTATTATCCCAAGATCAAATCAATTATATGATTGATATGATGTATAATAATGACAAAGTAAACGAAGGAATTGCAAATGGAGACGTTTGGGAAATCCTGAAAATAGATAATGTTCCGTCTGGTTATTTACATTACAAATTAGATGAAAATAATACTGTTTTCTTATCTAAAATTTACTTAAAAGAGTCTAATCAAACCAAAGGAATTGGACAATTGATGCTGAATAGAGTTGTAGATTATGCGAGAGAAAAAGGCGCAAAAGCTGTTCATTTAACAGTAAATAAACACAATGCGAAAGCAATTCGTTTTTACGAGAAAAATGGTTTTAAGAATATGGAATCAAAAACATTTGACATCGGAAATGGATACATCATGGATGATTATATTTATCAAAAGAATTTAAATTAACCCGTTGTGCATTTTAAA
>NZ_DLJR01000011.1:0-18211 GCF_002484365.1 Empedobacter sp. UBA7611 | reverse complement strand
TTACCACATTACCACATTACCACATACTCCCAACATCAAGGCAAGATGAAGGCAAGATGAAGGCAAGATGAAGGCAAGATGAAGGCAAGATGAAGGCAACATAGTGGCAGTAGAGTGGCAATAAAGTTGAGGTAATAAAAAAGAGAAGTAAAACTTCTCTTTTTTATTCATCATTTAAGTTTCTTTGAAGTAATCGATTAGACTTATTTGTTCAAAGACATTCAAAACTAGAGATATTTATAGAACAATAAAGATTACAACAAGTACATTTTATAAAAAGAATGTATAATTTATAAATTATACACTTTTAAACGATTAAGTACTTAATAAACGATTTACGATATAAAATAAAGTATTTTAGTAGTAATCAATAGATCTATACCATGAAAAGAGTTGTAGTGTACACATACATACTCTTTCTACTTCCGCTTATAACAATGGCTAATCAAGTTGATTCCTTAGCCTCAAAAGATAATGCCTATCTAATAGAAAAATTGGATGAATTAGTACATGAAAAGCATCATCCAAATGCGATGATCTATGTGCAAGCGTATATAAGAAATGCTAAAAAAGAAAAGGATAAGCTAAATTTATTTTATGCTTATAAAGAAGGAATCTTTTTTTCAAGTCATTTAAATACTCAAATAGAATATGCAGATAGTGCGATAATTACTGCCCGGAAATTAAAAAACAAAGATTTAATAGCAACAGCTTTATTATCAAAAGGGCTAGCCTATTACAAAGCAAAAGATTATAGAGAGGCGTTACAAAATTATTTATATGCAGATCAGGAGTTAAAATATTCAAAAGACCAATATTTATTACATAAAGTAACATTTAATATGGCAATGATAAAAATCAAATTAAATCAATGTAACCAAGCAGAAGAATTGTTGCTGAAATGTAAAAACTTTTTTCAATCAAAACCAGAGAACAAAGATTACCAAGCCTATTTATTAAATACAATATATCAATTAGCATCTCTCCATCAAGAAGTTGGTAACAAAGCAAAAGCGAAAGAATTGAATCAATTAGGATTAAATAAAAGCAAACTTGAAAATAACGAATTTTTCCATAGATACTTTACGATAAATAAAGCAATTGATGAGTTTTTAAATGATCAATTTGTGACGTCTATTCAATTATTATCAACTAAAGAAGATATTTTAATAAAAACGAATGATTTTAATACACTAACCAAAATTTATTACTACAAAGCAAAGGCATTTGATAAATTGAATAATCAACAACATAAAATAATATATTTTAACAAAATAGATAGTATTTTCAATGAATACAACTTCTTAGAAATTAAATATAGACCGATATACGAAAACATTTTAGAGGAAACATTGGTAGCTTCTGATACGAACAGACAACTATATGTAATCAATCAATTATTAAAAATGGATGAGTTAAATTATAAGCTAGATGCAGAAATGAGTCAAGTTGTATACAAAGAATATGACACAGTGCAATTGCTCAAATTAAAGGAAAAAATATTGAATAAGTCTCAAAAATTATATTACGTATTGGCAGCGTGTTTTACTGGAATAATAGTATTGATCGTAGGAATTGTAAAAACTAGAAATAAAAATAAACATTTAATCGAAAAGTACAATCTGTTTATTGAAGAATCTGCTCAATCAAGTTACACAGAACGGAGAATATCGATTAAAGATGAAGAGGATTTGAATAAAGAAGCATTTGAAAGTTTACTATTAAAATTTGAAGAATTTGAGCGGGACAGAGAATTTTTAAACCCTAATATAACAGTAGTAAGTTTGGCAAAATCATTTTCAACAAACACCACTTATTTATCAAAATGTGTCAATCAGTACAAAGGAATTAATTTTCCTTCTTACATCAATCGGTTGAGAATAAAATTTATTACTGATTTATTACAAGAACAACCACAATACCTTAATTATAGTGTAGGGGCATTAGGAGAAATAGCAGGTTATATGAATCCAAGACAATTTTCAAATGTTTTTTACAGTGAAACGGGCTTGCGTCCCTTAGATTTTATAAAAATTCAAAAACAAAAAAATAAAGAAAGTATATAATGGTTTATTAGTGTAATTTATTGACATACAAGGGCTAAAAAAGACTTAGCTATTGCTTTAAACAGATCGCTATTGCAACTTTACAAAACCATTGCGCAATGGAGATCAATGTTTAATTTAAAATTATAAAAAAATGGCGAAGCAAAAAGGCTTTTTAAAACTTAGAGGTTCAATCGGAGATTTAAACTTCTACAAATCAAAAGATGGTTATATGGTAAGAGAAAAAAGTTCTATAGACCGTAATACCATAATGAGTGATCCGCGATTTCAGCGTACCAGAGAAAATATGCAAGAATTTAAGAATGCAGGTACTGCTGGAAAAACACTACGAAACGCATTCAATGCGATCATAAAAAATGCAAAAGACAGCAAATTATCAAGTCGTCTCACAAAAGTAATGCATGGTATCCTAAAAGAAGATACTACAAATGCTCGTGGGCAAAGAAATGTACACAAAGGAAATCAATTACTGATGAAAGGCTTTGATTTTAATGCAGGTGCAGCGTGGTTGAAAACGGTATTAATTCCTGTACAAGTAGATATAGAACGTACTTCTGGTGAAACAAAATTTACATTAGAAGCATACAAACCCTTAGATGTGATAATAGCACCACAAGGAGCTACCAATTACCGATTTGTAGCAGCTTCTACAGAAATTGATTTTGAGAAGAACGAATACATTACCAAAACATCGTATACCGATTATTATCCATACGATGAGGTAGAAGTGAATGATGTAGAATTATTGAACAATCTTCCTCCAAATTCAGAACATACAATCGCTTTAGCAATTGGAATCGAATTCTACCAAGAGGTGAATACCGTTTTGTATCCATTAAAAAATGGAAGTTTTAATGCAGCACATTTAATCGAAATCAATTTACCATGATGACAATTGTAGTAGAACGAATGTATTATCCGAATGGTACAAATGGTAGCTTATTCCTTAACGATAAGTTTATTTGTTATACGATCGAGTTACCATGGAAGGAGAACGAACCCCGCAATTCATGTATACCAGAAGGATGTTATGCAATCCAAAAGAGAAGCTCACCAAAATTTGGTCAACATTTTCTGATTACAAATGTACCCAATCGTTCATTGATTTTGATTCATCCTGCCAATCATGCAAAAACTGAATTACAAGGATGTATAGCTCCAGTAACCATATTAACAGGTGAAGGGAGAGGAGAGTTATCAAGAAAAGCATTTACAAAACTTAAAACTCTAGTAAATGATAAACTTGATCGTGATCAAAAAGTAAGTTTAAGGATTAAAAGTAAACAACATGACAATTATTAATCGCTTTACAGCACCTACACCTAAATTATTCCAACAACTACGAAATATAGGATTAACCTTAGCTGCAATTGGAGGTGTATTAATTGCTGCTCCTATAGCATTACCAGCAACATTAGTGACCATAGGAGGTTATTTGACCGTAGCAGGAGGAGTAATATCAGCTGTCAGTCAATTGACTGTAAATGACAAGAACCAAAGTAATGATGATGAATAATAGTAATACATCGTTAATTGTTGGAACGATAGGAGGAACAATGACAAGTTTGGTAGCGACCATTCAGTGGGAACAACTTGTTTATACGATTTGTATGGGAATAGTAGGAGCAATATGCAGTTATGGAACATCATATTTACTGCATAAGAAAAACAACCCTTACGACGAAGACTAAGCATTTGATTACAAGTGTGATTTGGAAATCTTATTTTATTGATGTAAATTTTAACATCATTCATTTAAGTTTCATTGAGGTAATGCTAATTATTACAGAAATGAAAAATAACGAATTACAAAGAATGGTGATTTATCCGAAAGATGTATCAATTATTACGGGAAAGGGGTATAGGCAAAGTCTACGCTTACTCAATAGAGCAAAGCAGATAATCGGTAAAGAGAAAAAAGACTTCCTAACTTTTGACGAATTTTTGATTGCTTTTAAGATGAAATCGTAAAACCAAAAATGAAAAAGGTTCTCAATTTTATTGAAAACCTTTTTCTATATAACATAATTTTTAATAAGTATTATTTCCCGATGCAAAACTTGCCAAATATCGTCCCTAATATATCTTGATCCACATCTATTTCACCTGTAATATGTCCCAAATATGTTAAAGCTTCACGGATATCCATTGCTAACAAATCCCCAGGAAGTCCCATGTCCATTCCTTGTTTGATCTTTCCAATTTGAGAAAGTGTGTTTTGTAATGCTTCTAAGTGACGAGAGTTCGTAACGATTGTGTCATCCTGATTTGTTCCTTTCAATTTGATTTGATGAATCAGATTTTCTTTCAATGCTTCGATATTATATTGATCTTTAGCTGAAATTTCTAAATGAACAACATCTTTAAACTCTTGTTTGATAGCATCAGAAATAGCTGATTCGTTATTGTTTACATCAATTTTATTGGCAACATTAAACAAGATTTTTCCTCTACGTTGCAAATCATCTAACTGATTCGCAATTTGATTATCAGCAGTTATATTGGCATCATACAAATAGATGATAATAGAAGCATTGTCTATTTTTTCGAATGTTTTTTCAATTCCAATCCGTTCTATCGTATCGCCAGCTTCTCGAATTCCAGCTGTATCAATAAAACGGAACCCAACACCATCAATATAAATGGTTTCTTCAATGGTATCACGAGTTGTTCCTTCAATATCCGAAACAATAGCACGTTCTTCGTTTAATAATGCATTTAATAAAGTAGATTTCCCTGCATTTGGCGCACCAACAATAGCTACTGGTACTCCATTTTTGATAACATTTCCAAAAGCAAAAGAATCAGCTAAACGTTTTAAGATGGATTGTAATTTATTCAATAAATCATAAAATTGTGTACGATCTGCAAATTCAACATCTTCTTCAGAAAAATCCAATTCTAATTCCATCAAAGCTGCAAAATTGATCATTTGTTCTCTTAAATCTTTGATTTGATTAGAGAATCCTCCACGCATTTGTTTGATAGCAATTTCGTGCGAAGCCTTAGAATCCGAAGAAATAAGATCAGCAACAGCTTCTGCTTGTGTTAAATCCATTTTACCATTCCAAAAGGCTCTGAAAGTATATTCACCTGGATTGGCATTTCGAATGCCTATTTTATTTAAAAGTTCTAAAACTTTTTGCTGAATATAAATCGATCCATGTGTCGAAATTTCTACGACATCTTCACCTGTATATGAATGAGGATTTTTAAATATTGAGAATAATGCTTCGTCAACAATGGTATCTCCATCCATCACATAACCCAAATGTATGGTATGAGAAGAAGCGTCATTCAAAGATTTAGTTGAATTAAATTTTGATTGATAAATCTGAGCAACTTTAGAAATTGATTCTGGTCCAGAAATACGAATAACCGCTATAGCGCCCATTCCATTGGCAGTTGCCAATGCACAAATTGTATCGTTGTTTAGCATAAGGCAAATTTACAACATAATAAGTTGTTGGAAAATTATAATTTATATGATAATTTTTTAAAATGTAAAAATATTTACTGTTAATATATTAATACTTAAAAAGGGATGTTTTTTAACCTGAACTAATTACTGCTACATCTGATGCTATTGGGAAAGAATTTGAGGATCATGAAATTAAAATTTTTAGTCAAATGGTTTTAATCCTATGATTCTAAATTATCATCAACTTATAAAAAATTAGATTTTGATAGATAATTGGCACACTTTTAGTATTTCTTTTAGAAATTGGAATTTATAATGTCATCAAAGAAAAATTATGCTACAAAAAGAGGTTTTGGAATTGGTAATTTTAGAATTAAAATTGTAGATGTACTTATTGTAATATCCGCTTTGATATTACTTGCAGTAGTATTTAAATAGACAAAAAAGCTTCTTTATATTAAGAAGCTTTTTTATTTATTTTAATTTGAGTTATAACTTGCTCTCACTGTAATTTGAGCTGTTTTCTGACGTGATGTTGTATTAAATGATCCACCAGCAGAATACTCTTCATTATCATTTTTACCTGTTATCTGAAAAATACCCAAATCGGCTTGTTTTAATTTTCCTAAACTAGTGCCAGATTTTGTAGCAATATTTTCTGCACGTTGTTTTGCATTTTCAGAAGCTTGCGCAATCAACTCAAGTTTCAAATCTTCTAATTTCGAGTAATAATAATTTGGATTAGAAGAACTCAGCTCAATTCCTTGACTAATTAAAGTAGAGATTTCGCGCGAAGCTTTTTCTATTTTATCCAATTCTTTCGATTCGATTGTTGCGTCTTGAGATAGATTATAACCAGTAAATTGACTAATCGAATTTCCGTTTGCATCTGTTCCGTACTGAAAATCTTTTGAAATATTTACCGCTTCAAAAACAATTTCTTTTGGATTGATTCCTTGCGAAATCAAAAAGTTTTTGACAACCGTTTGATCAGCTTTTAATTGATCCGAAGCAATGCGCAAATCATAATCTTTGCGACTAAAAGTTGCACGCCATTTGACTAAATCAGCATTAAAATCTTTCAAAGCATTTCCAGTAACATTGATCGATTCAGAACTTCTGAATTTGTATTTGTAAGCGTTTCCTAATATACATGTTGCAGCAATTAACCCAACGGCTAAAATAGATGCTACAATAACTGAAAATTTATTCATAGTAATTTGGTTTTCAGTAAATGTACAAAAAATACTAAAGATGTATTTCACTGAAAATAGTGAAATTAAGCAATCAAAATAGGAAATTCTTGATCGATGATAAAGATGATTAAATTACCTTCTGAATAATCAATTGTAACCACATCTTCATTGGCTTTGTTACGAGTTCCTATGCGAGAAAGTAAGTTTAAATCTTCTTTATTCAATGGATATTCCAAACCTTTTGTGATAATATTTTTACATTCAGGAAAGGGGAGAAGCGAAATTGTTCGTCCAAAATAACCTTCTAATTTCGTTTCTTTTTCTGCGAAAAAATATTGGCTATAATTATCGTAGAACAAAATATTGATTTGATCTTTGAAACGATAAGCCGCATTCAAATTCCCAATAAAATGATCTTGTTGACGACCGCTTGCTCCAAAAACATCAACATGTTCAAAACCTTTGTTCAGAATGATTTGCAAGGCTTTTGCAAAATCTGTATCATTTTGATCTGGAGTAGAAATAATTTCTATTTCCAATGGAAATTTTTCGATTTCAATTGAATCAAAATCGCCCGAAATAACATCAGGCGTTATATGTAATTTTTGTAAATAACGAAATGCACCATCTGTACAAAAAATCATATCATAATTTGATGTATCAGGCAGAATAGTAGGGACTTCGCCATTCAAAAATAAAAGAGCTTTTTTATTCACCTGGAATCCATTTTACTTCTTCGTGATTATTGTCTGTGGCAATTTTTCGACCTAAAACAAACAAATAATCAGAAAGACGATTCAAATATTTTTGTAATTCTGGACGGATTTCTTCTTCCTCAGCCAAACCAACTGTCAAACGTTCGGCACGACGACAAATACAACGCGCAACATGTGCATGAGAAGCGGCTTGATTTCCTCCTGGCAAAATAAAATGTGTCAATTGTTCCAATTGTCCTTCCAAATCATCAATCCATTCTTCCAATTGAACAATATCTTCTTCAGTAACGGTTTTCGGAATGCGAGGTTTACCATTTGCCAAGTATAATTTATCGACTGGCGTTGCTAATTCAGCTCCAAGATTGAATAAACCTTTTTGGATGATGATAATTTCTTCCTCTAATGCTGGATCAATTTCATAAGAACGAATTAATCCTAGATAAGAGTTCAATTCATCAACAGTTCCGTAAGAATCAATCTTTAAACTATTTTTAGAGACACGTGTTCCTCCATATAAACCTGTTGTTCCTTTGTCTCCTGTTTTTGTATATACTTTCATGTGATTTCAACTAATAATTATCGAAGATAAGAAAATCTTAAATATTTTTTGGTAAAAGTGGTTTAGTAAAAAAGTGATATCCGATAGCTACGATGACTAAAATAACTGTGGTGATTATCCAAAGTGTATTAAAACCGTAATCGGTAGCAATGTGAGTTCCTAAAAATGGCGAAACAATAAAGGCAATTGCTGCTGTCATTCCGTTTAGTCCCATATAAGCTCCTCGGTTATTTTTTTGCGAACGAAAAGCTGTAACCGTTGACATCAAAGGTAAAACAAGCATTTCTCCAATAGACATCAGTCCAATTGCTAAGTACAACATTCTTAATGTGTGACTAAATGTGAAGATAAAATAACTAATTGCTGTGATAAATGAACCGAAAACTAAAAGTTGTGTAACTGTAAATCTTTTTTCGGTATAATGGATCAACAACATCTCGAATACAACAATGATTATTCCACTGAATCCCATTAATAATCCAATTTCTGTTTGTGTTAAATGCACTACATCTTTATAAAATAATGGAAGTGTATTTAGAATTTGGAAAAATGCAATGGAGAATAATACACAAAATAGATTGAATACTAAGAAAGGAGTGTCTGTGTATGCATTTCGTTCTTTTTCGACTGTAGCTTTGTCTGATACAGTTTCTGTGTTGGCTGCATTTCGCTCTTTTCGTCCATTGAAAAAGACAAAGAAAACAATTCCAGCAACCAAAGCGGCTCCTGCATTGCAATAGAATAATAAATCGTACGAATAATTAGATAAAAAACCTCCCATTGATGGACCAATTGAGAAACCTAAATTAACCGCCATTCTATTCAAAGAAAAAGCACGAGTGATATTTTCTTTCTTAGCATAACGTGTGATGGCAACTGAGTTTGCAGGACGAAACATTTCGCTAATAATACTCAAAACAAGCATAATAACAGCAAAAGATTCTACCGTTTTAAAATAAGGTAAAATCAAAAACATTGGAGCACTTAGAAATAAACTGATGGCTTGCACTTTAAAGTTTCCGATTTTATCTGTTATCCAACCTCCAAGCCAAGAACCAATTACAGAACCAACTCCAAAACAACTTAAGACTATTCCCGAGTTTTCTAAAGAAAATCCTAATTCGGAGATCATATAAATTCCTAAAAATGGTAAAACCATCGAACCCATTCGGTTCAACAACATTACGATGGCTAACATCCAAGATTCTTTCGAAAGTCCGCTGTAGGCGTCAATGTAAATTTTTAGAATTTTTTTCATCTCTCAATTTTCTTTTTAAATGCTACAAAGTTAAGTTCTTTTTTTACAAAAAATCGGTTATTTATCAAGGTTTCTGATATTCTTTGATTACTTTTGAAACCTCTTAAAAACAAATCTTACATCTATGTTGTTTTACAATTTCATTCTTAAGGTTTTAATTGTCATAAATGGGCTTGGAGCGGCATCTGGATTAGTGGTTGATAAACACCATGTTTACACGATTTCCGATGATAAAGCACATTTGTACGTTTACAATAGAAAGAAAAAAGAAGTGGATAAAGTTGATTTGAATCCAGAAGTAAAATCAAAACATATCACCAAAAAAGATAAACCAGATTTTGAAGCGATTACAAAATTTGACAATCATTTGTATATTCTTGGTTCGGGTTCTAAAGAAAATCGTTTCGATTTGATTTCATATAACATCAAAACCAAAGAGGTACAAAACGATAATTATAGTTTTCTTTTGGATGAATTTTTAAAGGTTTCAAATTTATCTAAAAAAGATTTTAACATCGAAGGAATTATTACAGATGGACATTGTACATATTTTTTCAACAGAGGAAATGGTCCTGCTGGCGTAAACGGAATTTATAGAGTGGGAGGCAAGATAAATGATTTGAGAGGAAAATCAATTGACTTTTTTCCAATCACTTTACCTAAAATCAACAATGAAACGACTACTTTTTCGGATGCTATTTTGGTAGATGGAGAAGTTTTGTTTACTGCAACTGTGGAATCTAAAAGTACAACTCAGTTTAATGGAGAAATAAAAGGTTCTATTATTGGCGAATTAGATTTGGCTGAGATGGAAGTTACGCGTTGGCAAAAAATTTCGGATGATAAGAAAATCGAAGGTTTAGCGTTGTATAAAGAATCTGGAAAGAATTATACCTTGTATTTGTGCGAAGATAATGATGATGACTCCAATAAAGCGTCAATTTACATCTACAAATACCAAAAGGAAATCTAATTTTTTGAATAAAGAATTTCGAAATACGGACATCGATTTTCGATTTATTCTTAAAAAATTGTGAAAGTATTTTCAAGACTATTATATTTGTCCGTCAAAATTTATTTATCAATTAAACATTATGCGAGGAAGATGGCTCATTGCAGCATTTGCAATTATTTTAAGTCTCTTGTGTATCAGACAACTAAGTTATACTTGGTACACAACTAAAGTGGAGCATGAGGCGGCGCGCTTGGCGAGTAAGCCAGAAGACGAACCAAGAATTTTAGATAGCTTGGCTCAGCATCCTCTTGATTTGGGAATTATTAAGTACGATTATGGGTATGCCAAAAACAATGAAATCAATTTAGGATTAGATTTGAAAGGTGGTATCAACGTAATTTTACAAGTTTCTGAAAGAGATTTAATCCAGAATTTATCAGCGAAAAGTCAAAACCCTATGTTGGCAACGGCTTTGGATGCGACAGATAAAGCTCAAAAAACAAACGGTAACGTACCTTATGTAGAATTATTTTTTCAAGAATTTGATAAAATAAAAGGAGGAACAAAATACGCAGCTGCAGATTTGTTTGGAAACAAAAACAATGCAGATAAAATTGCGTACAATGCTTCTGACGATCAGGTAAAAGAAGTAATCCGTAAAGATATCGAAGCGAAAGTTGCAACAGCTTATGATGTAATTAGCTCTCGTATTAATCAATTTGGTGTTGTTGAGCCAGTAATTCAACGTTTAGGTGATAAAGGTGATGGACGTATCTTGGTAGAATTACCAGGTGTTTCTGACACAGACCGTGTAAAAAAATTATTACAATCTACAGCAAAATTAGAGTTTTGGCAAGTTGTTCGTCAAGATCCTACAGTTTTACAACATTTTTCTAGCGTTAATACAGAGAAATATAATGTAAAAAATGAGAAAGGAGAAACAATCAAAACTTTAGCAGAAGTTATGCAACCAGCTGGTTCTAACGCAAGTTTTGTTGTGAATGTAAAAGATACTGCTGTTGTAAACCGTGTGATGCAAGACAAAGGTTTTGTACCTGGATTACCAGCAAACATTAGAGGATACAAATACTCTTGGGCGAATAAGCCACTGAATTTAGGTAAACAAGCAAATGATAAATCTGCTCCTAAATTATTAGAGTTTTATGTCTTAAAAGGTAAAAATGGAACGCAAGAACCATTAATCGAAGGAGATAAAGTAGTTTCTGCTGCTGGTGAACGTAATCCTGGTTCTCTTACAAATGAGCCTGTTGTTACAATGCAAATGAATCAAGTTGGTGCACAAGAGTGGTCTCGTATTACAGACGAGTTGAAACCTGCAGGTCCTGGACAACCAGGTCAAGGTGTTGCAATTGTATTAGACAATATGGTGTATTCTGCGCCAAACATCAGTAATCAAATTACAGGAGGTAACTCTGTTATTTCTGGAAACTTTACAATTGACGAAGCAAAAGATTTAGCAAACATTTTACAAGCAGGTTCTTTACCAGCTTCATCTAAAATTGTTTCTGCTGAGGTTGTTGGTCCATCATTAGGACAAGAAGCAATTAACAGTTCGTTAATCGCTTTCGGTTGTGCATTTGCATTGGTATTAATCTGGATGGTATTTTACTACAGCCGTGCAGGTATCTATGCTAACGTTGCTTTAATCATTAACTTATTATTCTTATTAGGATTCTTAGTATCGCTAAAAGCTACATTATCTTTACCAGGTATTGCTGGGATTATCTTGACATTGGTAACAGGAATGGACGCGAATATCTTGATTTACGAACGTGTAAAAGAAGAATTAAGAAAAGGAAAATCATTACGTCAAGCAGTAGATTTCGCTTATTCATGGAAAGGAGCTTTCTCTGCAATTATCGATGCCAACTCGACATCATTTATCACAGCATTAATTTTATTCTTCTTTGGTAAAGGACCTGTTGTAGGTTTCGCAACAACGTTTATGATTGGTATTTTTACATCAACATTTACAGCGATTTTCATTACACGCTACTTTGTAGAAGGACGTTTAGCAAAAGGAAAATCTGTTCCTTTTTATACATCATTTACAGCGCACTGGTTACAAAATATTAAAGTTGACTTATTAAAAACAAGAAAAATCTCTTATGCGATTTCAATTGTTTTAACAGTAGTTGCTTTAATCTCTATTTTCACAAAAGGATTTGATATGGGTATCGAATTCCAAGGTGGACGTACATATACAGTTCGTTTTGATAAACACGTTGATCCGCAACAAATTTCTGAAAGTTTGGGTGATGTTTTCGTGTTAGAAGGTGAAAAAATGATGCCACAGGTGAAAACGTATGGTGGTCAAAATCAAGTAAAAATTACAACAGCATACAAGGCTGACGAAGATGGAACAAATGTAGATGATGAGATTAAAGACAAATTATATGCAGGTCTTAAATCTTATTTACCAGCGAATATGTCTGAAAAAGATTTCTCTGAAGATAATGCTACAATTGGTTTAATGTCTTCTGCAAAAGTAGGTCCTACAATTGCCGATGATACAACAAGAGCTTCTTATATAGCGGTTTCTTTAGCATTAGTTGCAATTTTCTTCTACTTAATCGTGATGTTCAAACGTTGGCAATTCTCATTATCAACTATCATTGCTTTAGCGCATGACGTGGTTATTGTGTTAGGAGTTTTCTCTTTATTCAAAGGAATTTTACCTTTCAACATGGAGATCGACCAAGCGTTTATCGCGGCGATTTTGACGGTAATTGGTTATTCGATGAATGACTCGATTATTATCTTGGATCGTATTCGTGAGAATTTAACAGTTGAGAAAAACCACAACTTGTACGATATTATTAATATTTCTACTTCAGAAACATTATCACGTACAATTAATACGTCTTTATCAACGTTCTTAATCGTATTAATCATCTTTGCATTTGGTGGAGAATCAATCAAAGGATTTATGTTTGCGAAATTAATCGGTATCGTAATTGGTACATTCTCGTCTATTTTCGTTGCATCTCCTTTATTGTACGACTTTACTAAAAAAGGTCAAATGAATAAATAAGATTCAAATTTTAAATAAATTTTAAGAAAGCCATCAAAGAAATTTGATGGCTTTTTTTCTTCTACTAAATTTAGATTTTATACATTTGTTTAGTGAATAGTTTAGTAATATACCCAGCGTTTTTAGACTTCCAGGAAGTCGTGATTATTATGGTGGTTGCTGTAGTGATTTTTGGACCAGATAAAATTCCAGAAATTGCTCGTGGTTTGGGAACTGCTGTGCGCAAATTAAAAGAAGCATCTGAAGATATCAAGCAAGAGATTATGAATCCTGTTCAGGATGTTGATCCTACAAAAGAGATTCAGAATACCATAAAAGAGTTAAATCCAATGAATGAAGTCAAAGATTCTTTTGCGAAAATTAATCCAATGGAAGATTTTCAGAAATCATTTGATGAAGTTCGTAATCCAGTAGATGAAATGCATCAAGCTATTCATCAAGACAATACAGTAAATGCAGCGTTGAAAGATGATGCACCAACTATGAAAGCTGTAGATCCTGTACAGGATTTGGAATTGGATGTGCAAGAAACAACAGAACCCGTTATAGAAAATGTGGTTGAGCCAATTGTGGAAGAACCTGCGGTTGTTGTAGAACCAAAATCTGTAGACGAAGCATTAGGTTTAGGCGGATCAGTAAGTAGGTAATGATACAAGATTATTTTGATTGGGACGTACAAATATTTTTGTATTTCAATAATTTAGGGAATGAAAAATGGGATTGGTTTTGGTTATTAGTAACCGATAAAAAAACATGGATTCCGTTGTATGTCATCTTTCTCATCTTACTTTATGTAAAACTTGGTTGGAAAAAAACCTTATTGGCTGGAGTTTGTATTGCACTGATGATAGCGTGTGCAGATCAATTTACAAATATCTTGAAAAATTCTTTTCAACGTTTTCGTCCATGTTACACCGAGTCGATTCAAGGATTATTTCGCCCGATAGATTGCGAGGGTAGAGGTAGATACGGTTTTACTTCGGCGCATGCATCTAATCATATGGCGATTGCAATTTTTATTGGAATACTTTTGAGACGCTATTACAAATGGTTACTTTATATCTTAATTGTTTGGGCGTTAATGGTTGCTTACAGTAGAGTTTATGTCGGGGTACATTTCACAGGAGATATATTTTTCGGAACACTAATCGGAATATTTTTCTCGATTCTTTTCTTGAAATTGTATTATTTCTTAGAAAAAAAATATTTGAAGAAGAATTAGATTCATAATAATAAATACAAAAAAAGTCTATAACAATTTGTTATAGACTTTTTTAATGGATAAAATAATAGTCAGCAATCCAATTATGTAAAATAGAAATCAGATTACTCCAAATTCTCGTCCAACTTATTTGTTTTTTTCTTTGATTTTTTAGCTTTCTTTTTGGCTAAAAATGAATTTAAATCCGCATCAATTTCTGTTGAATCTTCATCACCCAAAAGATAACCCCAAGGTTTTAATTCAGTCACATTATCAAAAACAATTTTCATCAACGCAAGTATTGGAATCGATAATAGCATGCCCATAATTCCCCACGTCATTTCTCCAATTACTAATCCAATAATCACAATCAAAGAATTAATTTTTACTTTAGAACCTACAATTTTTGGCATCACTACATTTCCATCAATTGCATGAATTGCAATAAATGCAATTAAAACAAAGAACAATTTTGAAGCTGACATTGTGGCAAATGTGATTATTAGCGTTAAAATTAATGAAATAACAATTCCTACATAGGGAACAACATTTAGAACACCAGTTAAAATAGCTAAAACAAATTTGTATTTAAGTCCAAGGATAGAAAATGCAATAAAAGATAAAATTGATACGACTAACATTTGTAAAAATAAGCCAATCAAATATTGTTTGACCATTTTTTGAATAGATGTAATGACGTTATAAACCTGGTCGTGTGTATTTGAATTGAATGCGTAATATAAGAATTTTACTAAATGACGACGATAAATCAACAAGAAAACAATGTATAAAAAAGTGAACAAGACTGTAACAGCCATCGATGAAACAATAGAAATTACTTTTTCGATTACAATTGTACTCGTTTCGATAGTCGTTTTGACATTCTTTGTCAAATATTCCATTTGCGCATGCGAATTAACACCAAAGGTATGGTGAATCCAATCTTGCAAATTCATAAATGCTTCTATGATTTGTTTCTGAAACGTAGGCCATTCATTTGCTATTTCAGCCATTTGTATAGCAATCAAATAGAAAATTCCTAAGATAAATGCTGCAAAAAGCAAGGTGGTAATGATACTTGAAATAACACGTGGAATGCGTAAATATCTTTCGAAAAATGAACAAACGGGTGCTAATAATATTGAAATTAAGAAGCCTAATATTAATGGAACTAAAATTCCTTTACCTATTATTGAAATAAATGTTAAACAAATGATTGACAATAATGTGCAAGTTAGTTTTAAATAAAAAGGCCATTTTCTAATGACTTCCATAATTATGAGTGTTTTATTTTGACAATTTTTTAGATAAGTTGTATAAATATAGTTTTATTTCTTAAGATTTTATTTGAATCTTACGTTTATTTCAATAAAAAAACCACGTTGTAATAACGTGGTTTTCAGAATATAGTGAAAAATATTATTTTTTCTTTGCATTTTTGCTTTCGTCAACGATGGTCATTTCATCAATCAAACGTTGCGCATTAGCATACTTGTCAACTACCCACAAAATGTAACGAGAGTCCACCATAATATTACGACAAATCTCTGGATCATAATTTAAATCTGACATTGTTCCTTCCCAAACACGGTCAAAATTCAATCCGATTAATTCTCCTTTTGCATTCAATGCAGGAGAACCAGAATTACCACCAGTTGTATGGTTTGTTGCAATAAAGTTTACAGGTAATTTTCCGTTTTTATCGGCGTATTTTCCATAATCTTTTTTGTCATATAAACTCAACATTTGTTTTGGTAAATCATACTCATAATCTCCCGGAATATATTTTTCCATGACACCTTCCATGTGTGTGACAGGCTCGTAATAAACCGCATCGCGTGGTTGGTAACCATCAACTTTTCCGTAAGTTACACGTAAAGTTGAATTTGCATCTGGGAAGATTTTCTTGTCTGTAAATACATCCATTTGCGCTTTCATATACGTACGCATCAACTTGTTGATTTTATCTTGATTCGCTAAATATGTAGGCGTTACTTTCGTTTGATTTGCATCTAAAATTAAACGAATTTGAGCAATTAAGGCATCTTCTTTTAAGGCTTTGATAAACTCAGCATCATTTTCAGCCAAAGTTTTGATATTTCCTAAAACAGATTGACCATTAATTTTTTTCGTTCCGTTGATTACCGAATTTCCTAAAGCTGTTTTGATATTTGCAGCAGTTGTAGTTGGTAATAAATTTTGAGGAACAACTTTGAAATAATTATCTGCTAAATCAGAAGAAATTGTTTTATCCAATTCTGGATTATAATCCTTGTGCATAGACGCAACTGTATTCAACGCTTTAGCTTTTGTTTCTGCGTAATTTTTTTGTCCAACCGCATTCAAAATATTGTTCAATGTTAACGCCATTCTGAATGTTTCTGAATTTGAGAAAAACGTTTCAGAATACATTGTGTACGCTAAATTGTAATCTTGATTTGCTTTATTAACTTGATTTAATTCAGAAATAATATTCGAATATTCACCTTTTAATTTCGGATTTTTCGCAATACGATTCATGAATTCTTGTTCATATTGTTGACGTTTTTCTACAGCTTTCGAACGGTTTAATCCTAAAACTTCGCCAATCCATTTTTTATGTGCATTCGAAATACGCGCTTGTTTAGACGCATAAGCGATACGAGTTGCATCGTCTTCACGCATTTTTTTATCAATATGAGATAATGCAATTGTACGCACATTGATACGCGCAGGATCAATTACATCTTTTATTTGCTGGATAGAAGAAGCTGGTAAATATTCGTCCGTCGTACCTGGGAAACCATATACAAACGTGAAATCGTCCTCACTAATTCCCGAAATATTAATTGGTAAGAAATGTTTTGGTTTGTACGGAACATTGTCTGGTGAATAATCTGCAGGTTTGTTGTTTTTATCTGCATAAATTCTAAACATCGAGAAATCTCCTGTATGACGTGGCCAAACCCAGTTGTCTGTATCATTTCCATATTTTCCAATTGCAGAAGGTGGCGCACCAACTAAACGAACATCTTTGTATGTTTCTGTTGTAAATTGGTAATATTTATTTCCTTTGTAAAAAGGTTTGATAAATACTGAACGATAAGCTTCTGTTTTAGTTTTTGCATTAAAATCTTCAATATTTTTCTTGATGATTTTGTTACGATCTTCCTCCGACATATTATCGTTAACACCAGCTAAAATTGCAGTAGTTACATCTTTAATGTCTACAATAAAAGTCGCTGTTAAACCTTCGTTTGGTAATTCGTCTTTCAACTCTTTAGCCCAAAAACCATCTGTTAAATAATCATTTTCTAAAGATGAATGTGCTTGGATTTCTCCATAACCACAGTGATGATTCGTTAATAATAAACCATTTGGAGAAATAACTTCAGAAGTACAACCGCCACCAAAGTGAGCAACTGCATTGTTGATACTTTTATCTCCTGTACTGAAAATGTCTTTTGATGAGATTTTCAATCCCATGTCTTTCATTTCCTTTTCATTCAATTCTGTCGGAATCCACATTCCACCACCTTGTTGTGCAAAAACACTAAAGTTTGCAAACAAAGCCATTAAAATAGATCCTTTAACGAATAGTTTCTTCATTTTTATTTGATTATTTTATTCTACCGATTTCTAAGAATTCCAAAGATAAAGATTTTTATTCAATCGTTAATGTATTGCTCAAAACCATTATTATTACCTAAATGAGCCTGATTTAAATAATTTCACAGTAGAATTAGAGGATTAATTTCTTTTACCCGTTGTGCATTTTGATTTATAAATAATAAAGTTGTTCATT
>NZ_DLJR01000066.1:1019-10245 GCF_002484365.1 Empedobacter sp. UBA7611 | reverse complement strand
TTTCGGTTTTCTTAAAAATTGCAGTGTATGAATTTATAAATTAGACAGGCTTTTTATGTTTTTGACGCATTGACATACCTCCTATTTTTTACGCTAAACCTAATTTCGATACAAACTTTAAAAATGAGAAACTATGAAATCTTTTTATTTAATTGTACTTGGGTGTTTTGTATTCAATAGCTGTATAGAAGATGAAAATATTCTAATTGACACCCCGAATCGGTCAGAACGTATTACTCCTTCTTTGAAAGATAATATTAAGGATAGCACATCTTCTAAAAATGATCCTCCTCGGGATAAAGATCCATACATGAGACGTAAAGATGATGAAAAAGGAGACTGATGTTAGATGTTAGATGTTAGAAAGTTATTTTTTATGAATTAAAACTACTTAAAGATGAGAAAAATTGCACCGTTTATACAAACGCTCATCTGCTACCTATTTATTATTTTGTTTATTTACGCAGCAGTGAGTAAACTAATCGATTTTGAGAATTTTCAAATTCAATTGGCTCAATCACCATTACTAAGTGCATATGCAGGCTTTATTTCTTACGCCGTAATCATTGTGGAAATTGTAATTGTATTAATGCTTTGTATCAAGCGAACACAACAAATTGGATTGTATGCTTCTTATGGTTTAATGCTCGCGTTTACAGTTTATATCTACCTGATTATTAATTACAGTGATTTTGTGCCATGTTCTTGTGGTGGAATTTTAGAGAAACTTGGATGGACAGAGCATTTAATTTTCAATCTCGTATTTGTTGGATTAGCTGTAATTGCTATTTACTTGAGTAGAATAGTAATATTTCAAAAAAGTAAACGGAAACTATTTGTTACCTTCTTTACTATTTCTATTGTTTCAGTTGGAAGTGTTATTATGCTATTTCTTACGTCTGAACACATCATCAAACAAGAAAATAATTTTACCAGAAGGTATTTACAACATCCAATTATCGAAGAAAAAGCGATTGATCTAGGCGCTAATTCCTATTATTTTGCAGGATATGAAAATAATATGCTGTATTTAGGAAATTATACTGCTCCACTTGTTTTAACGAGTGTTAATACCAATACAGATCAAATCATTTCCAAAAAGATTGATTTGGACTATAAAGATCATCCTTTTAAATCCATTATGATGCGTGTCAAAAATGGTGACTTTTATTTGTACGACGGAACAGTTCCAATTATTTATAAAGGAAAATTAACCAATTTACATGCAGAAACCATCAGTTTAAATGATGCTTTTTTTAATCAATTGATTGTGATTGATTCTATCAATTTTGCAATTCGTACGCAAAGTAGCACAACGAATACGCAGATTTTGGGTCTTTTAAATTTAAACAAAGAACCCAAAGTAAAATTGATTTCAACTATACTCGAAAAACAAATTGATGGTGTTTTTGATACAGATGGATTGTTGGTTTCTGATTCATATACAAATGAGTTGGTTTATACTTATTACTACCGCAATCAATTTATTGTAATGGATCAAGATTTACACATCAAACACAAATTAAATACGATTGATACTACTCGTCAAGCAAAAATTGAAGTTAGCCATCTATCGGATGGAAAAAATAAAATGAGCGCTCCACCATTATTAGTGAATAAAAAAATGGTTGCACATCGACATCTCTTGTTTAATATCTCTAAGCTAATGGGAAAATTTGAATCCCCAAAACAGTGGAAACAAGTGGATGTTATTGATGTATACCGAACAGATCGCAGGCATTATATCGGAAGTTTTACTGTACAACATCGCGAAGAAAACAAACTTTCTGATTTTTTAGTGACTGATTCTCATTTTTATGCACTAATTGGAAATGAATTGATTGTTTATAAACTAAAGCCGGCTATAACCGATCAGTTTAAAACAGGAAAAGCCGAAAACCTGTAAAAAAGTAGGCAAAACTAAAATTCACATTAAAATGAAAAATTTAAAACAAATTATTTTACCAGCTGTCATTGTATTAATGGGGACTGGTGCTGCTTTCGCTACAAATCAGGCGAAGAAAGCTGGATGGGATCCTGGAGATCCGATTTATCGTATCGATCAAGAACAGCCATGTACATTGGTTGAAGATTTTGAATGTAGCAATGTTATAGGTAATTTATGTACTTACCAGCCAGGTGTACATCTTTACGGAATGGATGAAATTTCGGGAACAGCTTGTAATGTTCAATTATTTGAAAAAACAAATTAATAATTTATAAAAGGAGACAGCTTTTACAGCTGTCTCTTATTTTTAATCCACTCTATTTCAGTGTTTTTTAAATAAAAATCGAACCAATTTATAATCCTCTGATTTAAATCTTTTGCCTTTGATGGATTCATAATCACATGCTTTTCATTCGGATATAATAACAACTTTCCTTCTTTTTTTAAAAGTCTCATTGCTAAATACATGCTAACACTTTGTTCCCAATTGACATGATAATCTTCTTTTCCAGTCCATATTAATACAGGTGTATGTAGGTTTTCTAATTGGAGTAAAGGAGATTGTTTTAAATAATTTTCTTTTGAATCATAAAACATTGAACTCATTTTAAAAAACTCATCCTCAAATCTCCAAAATTGTGGTTTTGATTTATTCCAATCCATCGAAAAGTACCAATTTACAATATCAGAAACACCTGAGCCACTAACAGCGGCTTTAAACATATTCGTACGATTTACGATATAATTTACCTCAAAACCACCATAAGAATGGCCTATTAATCCAATTTTATCTCTATCAATATTGGCTTCTTTTAATGCTTGATTGGTTGCCTCAACTGTACATTGTAGTGCTGATTCGCCTGGTTGATCTAAATCGACTATGATATCTGGTAGTAAGACAAAATAGCCTTGTGATGTATAAAAATCAGTATTGAAACCATTAGCTGAACTTACTTCTGGCAATTGAAAATCATTCACTAAATGTGATTGCTTTTGGTAGATATGGACAATCATCGGATAATATTTGGTTGTATCATAATCAAACGGATAATACAATATTGCTTTTACTGATTTCCCATTTATAATAGATTTTATTTCTTGAAAACGACGTTTTTGAACAATCGAATTAACTGCTTCAACCCGAATGGTTGCTTTATTCTTCTCATCTATTTGAACAATACGAGGAGATTTTAAATAACCTTGCTCTATTACATACAAATTCTTATTTTTTAACGAAACTTTCTTAACATCTTGCGATGTGTTATAAATTTCATTTAATCGATCACAACATTTATAAATTTTGTACTGATTATTTTCGTTTAAAGATTGCAAATAAATGGTTTCATCTACTTGATTTTTAGCTTTATTTCTAGTTATTAAAAACGTAAAAGTACCCGTTTGTTTTGTAGATTGAATTAATTGCTTCAGCTTTTTTGTATGAAGATTATATTCCCATATCCCTTCTTTAGCTGTTAAAAAAACACGTGAATTATCATAAAATTTAGCTGGCTGAAAAGCTTCATTCTTAAAATAATCATCAACGGAGAATCCTGCTTTTATTGAAGTGGTTAAACTTTTCTTTTTGTCTTCTAATACATCATATATCCACCAATTATTTTCTTTGAAATAGATAAATTTATTATAATCAGAAAGTATTAATTTATTTCTGTTGTAATCGTCAAAATCTTCAACTATTAACTTTTGATTCATTGTTTCTAGATCCATTAACTTAACATCAACATGATCCCGTAAATGGCGATAACTTCTGTATCTATTCTTGTCGAATATAAGTAGATATTGCGTTCCTAAAAATTCGTAATTGACGTCCGTTAGAGAAATTCTGTTTTTCACCTCTCCATTATTTAATTGAATAAAAATCAATTCTTTTTGACTCTTCGGTTTTTGAATAATAATTTGATCATCAGAGGTATCCCAAATTTCTACTTCTTCTGATTTTTTTAAAGTATAATCAGATTGAAATGTATTTTCTAAAATGAGTAAATTATTGTCTTCGTTAATAATCTTGAGATTTATACTCTTATTTAAGTCATGAAGTAATTTGACCTTTGTCCCATTACTTTTGACATAAAATACATCTTCTCCTTCTTGTTTAATGTAGTCATATTGATTGGATTTATTCCATCTTAATGACTGATATTTAACGCCAGCTATTTGAAAAATAGGATTGATATTTTTATTTAATTCATACACATCAATGGTATGATTCGTTTTTTCAATTACTAATTTATCATTCTCCCATTTGTAATCTATTACATCAATAAACTTTATTTCGTTTCCTAATTCTCCATTATTTATTGTATTAATGTAAAGCGTATTACCTTCTTTTTTCGCTACAAAAAATTGCTTATTAGAAGTTTCAATCATTTTCTTATAGTGCGGAATAGTTTTTTTATTTTGACTTTGGATGTTATATAGTACAAGACCTTCATTTTTTTCATCATATAAAAAATACTTATCACTCAACCAATGATAATTCATTATTCTACCAAGTCGTATTTCATCTGTTTTTTTATTATTTTTCAAATAATAGACAGGCAATTCATGGTTTTTATTTTTCGTAAATAATATATTTTCATTGTTTGCATCTACAAATTCAACGGTATAAAATTGATTAAAATAAGTTTCCAATGAATCTAATTTCTGTTGTTGACCAGAAATATAAATTGAAATTAAACAGATATAAAAGTTTAATATAAATCTAATAGCCATCATTTTGGGGTTTTAAATTATTATTCAATAAAATCTCCTTTTCTGGTAAAGGCAGTTTCTCCATAAATGGTTTCCAAGTTGGAATACTGTTTTGTAATTCATTTAATCGATTCCATCTTTTCAAATCAAAAAAACGATGACCATATTCTGTAAATAATTCATGTTTATATTCATCTAAAATAGCTTGCTCTAAGTCATGTTGAGATAAATTGGAAAGCATAGGTAAATTGGCTCTTTTACGAATGAGGTTTAAATCATTTTCAGTTTCTCTAAAATTGGAAAGCTGAAAATTAGCTTCTGCACGTATCAAATACAATTCAGCTAATCGAAGTACCACACTATTCTCTACATTAACTGTTGACGAAGCATTGGGCGCTTTGTATTTGTATGGTTGATACCAAGTTCCCTGATTGTTATTTAATTTCTTTATCCAAATTTCTTTTCTTTGATCTCCCTTCTCGAAAGAGTTGACGAAAGTGGGTTTTAAACTTACAAAAGCTGGTGGTAGAGCATTTAACATAAAAACATCTGCTTCCAAGGAATTTCCAGTTGCTAAATGAGGCGAAAAATGCCATAGAATAGATTTACTTTCTTTCAAAAATTCTTTGCTAAGATCTTGTTCTAATGTAACACCAGCCGTTTGAATAACATCATTTGCATGCTGTTTAGCTTTTTCCCATTGTTTGGTTTGTGCATAGTATTTAGCTATTAAAGTTTTTAACGATGTAAGATTCAATCGTGTTTTAGATGTGTTTTTCGTTCCTTTCAAAAACAATTCTTCTGCTACTAAATAATCTTGTTCTATTCTTTCATAAATTTCCTTTTCTGGTGTTTTATGAACAAGTTTATTTTGCAAATAATCTGTCGTTGTGATGTATGGGATTTCGCCAAACAATTGAGTCAAATACATGTGCAACATTCCACGCATTGTATAGGCTTCTGCTAATACTGTTTGTTTGTATTGATTTTCTAATAATGTACTTTTTTCTACCCCCTCTATCAATGCATTTAATCGATATATTTGATTATAACTTGTGTTCCAGCTAGTCAACACCAATTCATTTCGAGTGGATAGCGTGTGTTCATAAAACTCTTTTTGACCAAGTAAATTGATGGAATATAAGTCGAGTTCATCTGTGTATAACCCCAATAAATACGTCATACCAGAATTATTACCAGTTAATAATCCGCTATCTCTTAAGCTTGCATAGATATTTAACAATGCAGCATCTGTCGTTTTTTTATCTTCAAATACTTCTGTGCTTACAAGTTGTGTATTTGGTGTATCAAGATCTAAGAAGTTGTCGCAACTTGTCAAAAGAATTAAAGCGATTAATCCTTGTTTAAAGTGTATAAAAATTGATTTCATAATATTAAAAGTTTAATTGTAATCCAAGTGTATATTCTTTCAGAGGTGGCAAATACCCTGATAAAACAAATTCGGGATCAGCACCAAAATAATTGGTTAGCGTCCATAAATTTTGTCCGTTGAGAAACAATTTTAGAGAAGAAGTGTTTGCAATTTTAAATTGATAGGAAATGGAAATATTCTTTAAACGGATATAAGAACCATCACTTACCGATTGATCACTTTGTTTAAAATTATTATAGGCTTGCGAAGCTAATGTTTGGCTTCCAGTGCTATATCTTTGATACTTGGCTGATGGATTATTCGGTGAATATGCATCTAAAAATTCAATCGGTTGATTGGTTAAACTTCCTGGAATGAAACTCTGAGCGATATAATTGATACTATTTTGTTTCACGAATTGAAACAGTACATCAAGTCCAACTTTTTTATACTGCACTTGATTTGACCATCCTCCAAACCATTTTACACCCACATTTTTAATAACCTGCTTATCTTCAGTACTTATTTTTCCGTCTTGATTAAAATCTTTGAATGTATGTACTCCTGTGATTGGGTCTATACCAGTCCATTCGTATAATTTTTTAATTGTAATGGGTTGACCAATAACATAAGTATTGGCATAAGTAGAACCTTCTAAATCGGGAAATGACACTAATTTATTTTGTGGAAATGATAGATTCAAGGCTGTTTTCCATTGAATAGCGTTTTGCAATGGTTTTGCTGAAAGTTCAATTTCAATTCCTTTGTTCTCTACTTTTGCAGGTAAATTAGATTGAATGGATGAAAAACCTGTTGTTCCTGGTAAAGGGATTCCGACCAATTGATTTCCAGACACATTTCTATACCATGCAAGCGAAAATCCTATTCTATCTCTAAAAAAAGATAAGTCAAGAGCGAATTCTAATTTTTTATTTTTTTCCCAACTAAAATTAGGATTGTACAAACTATTTGGCTCTAAACCTGTAACCTGATCGTACGTTCTTGCCTTTGTAACATAGGTATCCAAGTATTGATAATCACCAATCAAATCATTACCTGTAATCCCATAACTACCTCTTATTTTTCCGAAGCTTAACCAAGATGATTCGTTGAGAAAGTTTTCTTTTGAAAAAATCCATGCTGCTCCAATTGCACCAAAATTCCCATATTTAAAATTTTGTCCAAAACGACTTGATCCATCACGACGACCAGTTAAGTTTATAAAGTATTTGGATTGGTAGTTATATCCAAATCTACCGTAAACAGATTGATAGGTATAATCTATGATAGGTTGTGCACTAATTGTTTTTACACTTGCAGAAGATAAATCGTTTAGCAATGAGTTACTCAGAAAATTAGAAGCCGAAATTCCTAATCCATTTGTTTGTCTGTGTTGAAATGTTAATCCAACAAGATTTGTAAAATGATGTTGATTTATACTTTTATTGTACTCTAATCGTGGTTCTATGTTATACGACATAACTTTCTGATCGTATCGTAATACGTTAGATCGTTCACTCCCATAATTATAATTTGGGTTGTATATCGTAGATGGACTTACCCGATTTTCTATTGATTGACTATAATAAATCCCTATATTATTCACTAAACTTAATCCTTCAATTAATTGAATTGAATTCAAAATAGCATGATTCATCATATCACCATTACTAGTATAATAACCTCTGAGTGAGGCTAATGGATTTACAAACGTATTGTTTTGCCAATTCAGTTCACCTTGTTCATTGTATAAATTTGGAGCATTCGGGGCTAAGCTTATAACACTTGAAAACAAATCGGTAGAAGGTAATTTATTGACAGATCGACTTAAATTACCTTTATATCCAATAGAAAATCGTTGATTAGGAGAAGTGTAATTTAAACTTATTAAAGCAGTAGTCTTTTTTAATCGAAATGGTTCTGGATAAACAGTTGTTGCTTCAAAATGTCCCATACTCATTAAAAATTGAAATTGATCTGAGGCTGCGTTTATACTTAATTGGTTATTGTTTTTAGAAGAAATGTGCCTTACTAATTCGTTAAACCAATTGGTTGACGAATTAACATCCCAACTTCCATTTATATCATAGGCATTGGCTGGATAAGTTTTAATTCCATCGTTTTCAAATGCTGTTCTTCTCATTGCTAAATAATCAGACGTATTCATTAATCTTAATCGATTCATTACTTTACCAACTGTGTAATCTGAATTATACGCAATATTTAGTTTTCCACTTTTTCCTTTTTTAGTTGTTATCAGTACTACTCCATTGGCTCCACGCGAGCCATAAATAGCAGTAGCATCGGCATCTTTTAAGATTTCAATGCTTTCTATTTCTTTTGGATTCAGAAAATTAAGAGGATTAGATTCTCCATAAGGTAGAATACCAGACGACAGCCCTACACTTGTTGTATTTCCACTTCCAAAAGGAACACCATCTACAATATAAAGTGGTTCGTTCCCTTCTCGTCTTAGACTATTTCGTCCACGTATCTGAATGTCATAACCACCACCTGCATTTCCAGAGTTTTGTACTATACTCACACCAGCCATCCGTCCTTGTATGGCAGAAAGTACATTATTCACAGGCTGATTTTCTATCTCCTTTGCCGTTACACGTGCTATAGAACCCGTTCGTTCTTTGTCTTTTACAGTATAATATCCTGCATTGATCACCACATCTTTCAGCTGAATACCTTCCTCCTCCTTTGTGAAACTTACATTGATCACGCTTCTATTCAAAACCACTTCTTCTCGAATAGGGAAATCCAATTGCTCAAAAATTAATTTAGCATTTTCATGTTGTAAAGTCAACGAATAGTTTCCATTATCATCGGTAAAAGTGGAATTATCGGTTCCCTCCTCTTTTACCATTACGCCCACCAGTGGGACTTGAAGTTCTTTTACCGTTCCAGTCACGGTTTTACCTGTTTGTGCCAACATAGGTGTTGCACAAAACAATCCCAATAGCACACTTATTATATGCCTATTGAGTTTGAAGTAAAATTTTTTCATAATTTTACAATAGTTTTTTAAAATTCAACATTAGTTTTAAAAGCCACTAACTTTCCTGTACATCGCGCCAACTTTGTTTTTGGGAAAGGAGGTTTTATTTTTTCATTTCAAATTTGTTCTTTATTTTCTTTTTTTAGCACAAAAAACATTTGAAATTAAAAGGAGGAGCCACGGTGTGGCT
>NZ_DLJR01000066.1:0-753 GCF_002484365.1 Empedobacter sp. UBA7611 | reverse complement strand
AAATCGCAGTCTTGACTTTTTTGGTTCGTTTTTGTGTCAAGACAAAAATGAATGTAAAATTCTTTTTATCACATGAGTATTAATCAGAGCTTACCATCTCGCTGTCATTCTAAGCTTGTCTAAGAATCGCATCCTACAATTCTAACATCTAATTTCTCATATCTAACATCTAATTTGTACATTTTACAACTCAACACCGATACACGAACACCGAACAAACCATACGGAACGCATATACAATGGATACAGAATGGATACAGCGCGGATACACAACCGATACAGAAAAGTGTCATTTTGGATATACACCGATACAGGAATTTAACACTTTTTAACACATTATTTCTCTAATATTCTGTCATTTCGAGAAATCTTTTGTCACTTTTTTNNNNTCAAAAAAACTAACGAAAAAAAACTTGTCTTTGATTTTCGACGGTCAAAATTAGTTTTAGCCATTCAATATTTTAAATCATTTGCTACGCAAACAGTAAAACATTTTAACCATGCCTTTCAACTTTTTGACACTCGCCTCCAAATCATATGACATTTTTTTAATTCCTTTTTCAATATTCAAATTCACTTTCTACAATGAGTTTTGTCATTCTTGACTTGTCTCAGAATCGCATCCTATATATTTGATTTAGATTCCACTCAAACAACTAACATCTAATCTGTACATCATACATTTAACTTATTACTTATAACTCATTACTTACAACTTAAAACAGGTAGTAGCCCCAATAAATTTGGAAAATG
>NZ_DLJR01000067.1:17514-22094 GCF_002484365.1 Empedobacter sp. UBA7611 | reverse complement strand
CGGGCTAAAACCTTTTTAACGTTACATTCAAACATTTTCTTAACGTGAGAGTTTTAATGCCTATATCTATATCCTTTTTCTATTTCAAATACACTTTTTAATAAGAAATTTATTTCATATTTAATAAAAAAATCCTCCTAAGAAACTTAGGAGGATTTGATTGATATCTTATTTTTGAAAATTATTTCCCAAATACTTCTTTTACTTTAGCTGTAATTCGTTCGCGCTCTGCATCTGTTAAATTAGAACCAGAAGGAAGACATAATCCATTTTCGAATAATTCTTCTGCTACTTTTCCTCCATAATAAGGTGCATCAGCAAAAACAGGTTGCATGTGCATAGGTTTCCATAATGGACGAGATTCGATATCATCTTCTAAAAAAGCTAAACGCAAATCTTCGCGCGTTTTCCCTGCTACTTTTGGATCTATTAAAATCGCTGACAACCAATGGTTAGAGAAATAATCAGAACTTGGTTCTGTAAATACCGCTACGCCATCAATATCCGCAAACAACTCTTGGTAGAATTGATTCATTGCGCGACGAGCTTCCACTCTACTTGGTAGAACTTCCATTTGTCCACGACCGATACCCGCAGTAATATTACTCATACGGTAATTGTACCCAATATGCGAATGTTGATAATGTGGTGCGTTATCACGTGCTTGCGTTGCTAAAAAGACTGCTTTATCTTTATCTTCTTGTGTTTGACAAACTAATGCTCCACCACCAGAAGTTGTAATAATTTTATTTCCATTAAACGACAAACCTCCAAAACGACCAAACGTACCACAAGCTTTACCTTTGAACGTAGAACCCAATGCTTCTGCTGCATCTTCAATCACAGGAATGTTATATTTTTCAGCTATAGCATGTACTTCATCAACCTTATAAGGCATTCCGTACAAATGAACAGCTAATATCGCCTTTGGTTTTTTTCCTTTTGCCATACGATCTGTAATCGCTTCCTCTAATGCAATTGGACAAAGGTTCCATGTATCTTTTTCAGAATCTACAAAAACAGGTGTAGCACCTTGATAAGCAATTGGATTTGCTGTTGCTGAGAATGTCATCGATTGACAGATTACCTCATCACCATGTGAAACTCCACATTCAATCAAAGCTAAATGAATTGCCGCTGTACCAGCAGATAATGCTGCAACTTTTACATCTGCATTTAAGAAATTTTCTAAATCTGCTTCAAAACCATTGACGTTAGGTCCTAGTGGTGCAACCCAATTTGCATCGAATGCTTCGTGAATGTATTTTAATTCATTTCCCCCCATGTGAGGAGAAGATAACCATATCTTTTCAGCCATTTTATAGTTGTTTTTGTTGAGCAAATTTATGATAAAACTATGATTTTTGCTTCATTAGTTTATCATAAAACTTCATAAAATAAAAAATCTTATCAATACTCTCTCAAACATTTTCTTAACGTGAGAGTTTTAATGCCGGTTTTTTTCATCCTTTTTCAATATTCAAATTCCTTTTTAACAACATTTGAGATTAAAAATTCTTTAATGTCACTTTTTACTTGACTAAAAAGTAACCAAAAAGTCATGGCCGTAAACCTCTCTACTAAAAATGTTTTCATTTCACTAAAGATTTTAANNTGAGAGTTTTAATGCCGGTTTTTCATCCTTTATATTAATTAAACTCGTTTCAGAACCTCATCCTTAATCTGAATACATACTACTTTGTACATAATACAACTCTAAAATCTCAAATCTCATATCTCATATCTAACAACTACTTTTTACATAATACATAATACATAATACATTTCACAACTCTAAAATCTCAATTCTCACATCTAAAATCAATCCTCTTTCTCAACCTTAGTCTTAATCTCAAATACATACTACTTTGTACATAATACAACTCTAAAATCTCACTTCTCAAATCTCATATCTCATATCTCATATCTAACAACTACTTTTTACATAATACATAATACATACTACATTCTACAACCCCTCAATTCTCACATCTAATATCTAATATCTAATATCTAATATCGAATATCTCAATTCCCACATCTACTTTTACACAACAAAAAAACTACCCATCTACTGGGTAGCCTTTAACAATTACATTAAATTTTCATTCTTCAATTTTTGCAACAACAGCGAAAGACAAAAACTACTTAATGCCCCTACGAGCGAAAGTAAAATTGTCGAAATAATATCCTGCCATTGTATACTCGCATACATACCGCACATAGCTCCACAAATCACACTAAACTTCGTGTGATCGTGAGGCGGCATCGGATTCATCAACAACATCATGGTCAACAGTTAATTGACTTACGGCTGTTAAAACACCTCCCGTCACAACCAAATATCCACCTAATTGCACCAATAGTGCTGGCAATACAACAGGAGCGGCAATCAATACACCACCAATACTAGCAGCGACTAATCCTATTGTACGAATACGTTGAAATAACTTAGGGGTTGGCAATTGCAAACGTTCTACTATATTCATAACGTTTATTTTTTAATATGTAAAAATACCTGTTCACCTCTCTGTAAATACTCATAAACGATTGTTTTCAGTCGTTCAAATGCTTTACGAGAGTCAATACCTTTTCCTTCTCCTTGCAGAGAAGTAACTGGAGCTATACATCCATTCAGCTCCTTTAGTGCATCATTCGCTGGATGAAATAAAATCAACGATCGATTTGGAACCAAATCAATCCATACATGCCACCCAAAACGTTTACTAAATCGCTTCTTTAGTGGATATTTACCTTCAGGAATACATGATTTGCGTTTCAAATTGTTTTTCCATGGTAACTCAATTGTCATGCAAATCAGTTGTTGCTGTAACCAAAGCTGTCCATTGGTTCCATCAGGTAAATATTTTCTTTTTAAAACTAAATCCATCTTTTATTTTTTTATAGTTGTTAGTCATTTTATCTGTCGACTATCTCCACATTACTCATCTCATAATCCTCATACTATAAGTCAACTCTGCATAAACTTTTCATAAAATTCTAATCTATTTCCATATAAAACAAGTCACCATAAACCAAATGTCATTTATAATCAAAAAAATACATTTTTATCCCTTTTTGTCATACAACAACAATAATTTTTAGAAAAATAGATCATTTTCTAAAAAAACTAAACAAATAATACCAGCAACAACAACAAGCTATATAGTTCTATTTAATTTAATTCCACAATCAAAAAAAAAAGAAATATGAAAAAAAACAAAAGAATGATCATTTATGCGAAAGACATTCAAAATGCCACCGGAAGAAGTTACAGGCAAAGTCTTCGCTTATTACAAAAAGCCAAAAATAAAGTTGGTAAATCAAAAGACGACATGTTAAGTCTAAGAGAGTTTTGCGACGTGTATAACATTAATCCTCTCGATTTTCAAGAATCAATTTAAAAACAAAAAATTATGAACGATAAAACTATATTTTCGGTTCAATGGTTCAATTCTATTATCAAAAAAATAGATAAATTGGAACAAGATTGGAAAAATAATATTATCCAATTCAACGATTCCATTTTAATGGAAGAACATCAAGTAACAACCCTATTACAAATTTCAAAATCCACCTTACGAAGGTATCGCTTAAAAAAGTATTTTAACGTATATCAAATAGGCAAGCGAAACCTATATTTACAACACGATATTATCAGAGGTATTCTTACCCATTTAGTGAAATAACAAAAAAAAAGAGAAATAAACTTTTATTTCTCTTTTGCTTTTACCTAAACAAAATCTAAACTACAGTTTTTAGCTAGGGTGAAGAATTTCTCCTCCCATAATTTGTAAATTCATAAATATCAAATACATCTACTTTTTACTTTATACATTTCATAAATCTAAAATCTCAATTCTAATATCTAACATCTAATCTGTACATTTCACCTCCTCTCTCAATACTCATATCTCATATCTAACATCTACTTTTTACTTTATACATTTTACAATTCTAATATCTAACATCTAATCTGTACATTTCACCACCCTCTCAATACTCATATCTAATATCTAATATCTCATATCTAACACCTACATACCGATACACGAAGACCGAACAAACCATACGGAACGGATATACAATGGATACAGAATGGATACAGCGCGGATACACAGCCGATACAGAAAAGTGACATTTTCGATATACACCGATACAGGAATTTAACACTTTTTAACACATTATTTCTCTAACCACAAGAGAAAATTAGGTTTTTGCTACGTTTTACGTTCTTCGCTTTACGTTTTACGTTTTCATCCTTTCTCAATATTCAAATCCTTTTTTAACAATGAATTTATAAATCGTCATTGCTGAAGAGTCGAGTGTCAATTCGGCGTAAAGAGCGTTAAAAATGATTTATGTTCGCATTTCATATGCGAATGTTCTAAAGCATTTAGCGAGTAAGCCGTTATTGACCGACTTGTAAGCATAGACTTGATTTTTTTTGATTCGTTTTTTTTATCAAGATTCCCCGAAGGGCATATGAATTCATTTAAAAACAATAATATCTCATGAATAAAAAAATGAATGAAATATAGTTTTGAAAAACGAGAATAACCTTTCTATCACTTTTTTAT
>NZ_DLJR01000067.1:14928-17335 GCF_002484365.1 Empedobacter sp. UBA7611 | reverse complement strand
TTTCTCAACCTTAGTCTTAACCTCAAATACATACTACTTTTTACATTTTACAAGTCTCACATCTAAAATCTCAATTCTCACATCTAAAATCAATCCTCTTTCTCAACCTTAGTCATAATCTCAAATACATACTACTTTTTACATTTTACAAGTCTCACATCGAAAATCTCAATTCTCACATCTAAAATCAATCCACTTTCTCAACCTTAGTCTTAATCTCAAATACATACTACTTTGTACATAATACAACTCTAAAATCTCAAATCTCATATCTCATATCTCATATCTCACTTCTCACATCTAATATCTAAAATCTAATATCTAATATCTCATATCTCACATCTACATTCATACCAATCATTCCCCTTCATCACCTACCAATTTCGTTCATGGATAACCATAAATTAACCTCTTCAAATCATTCCTCATAATTTCGAATTGTTGCTGAACCAAGTCAAATAAAGTTTAATTTAAAATCTATTAAAAATGGGAAAAATTACAGATTCTCTATTGTCGGGTACGCGAGGACGTACAGGACGAATTGTTGTTTCGAATATCGAAGGAAATGAAATTTCTCGTATACGACCACGAAAATCAAATCGTATACCAACGCCAAAACAACAAGTCATAAAAGACAGATTCAATTTTGCTGTGCAGTTTATACAAGGGTATAAAGCATTGGCTAAAACCTATTACGGAAAAAGGGCTGGACTAAAATCACCTTACAACCAAGCTATGGCAAATTTATTACAATCTATGCCTTGTAATATGGATACGTTAACCTTTTCTATTGATTATGATGCTATTCAATTCACAAAAGGTAATTTACTCGAACCACAACCTGTAAATGTTATTGCAGACGATCCACTATCGGCAACGATTACATGGACCAATAATGCAACAGAACTTGTGGATCAAAATGACACCTTGGTTATATTGTATGCAGAAGATGGGAATACAAAAGCACAATCAACGGTTGTACAAACAACGGTAAAACGCTCCGAAGAATCCTATGTACTACAATTTCTGCCCAAATATCAAGGAACAGATGTGCATGTTTGGATGAGTTTTTTATCCGTCATAAAACAAGAAGCTGCACCGTCTGTTTACTTAGGTCAAGTCACTGTACTTTAACTATTTCCCCTCTACTTTTGGAGGGGATTTTTGTTTATATTATAATTTATTGTATATTAGACAAATACATCTTTACTACAACCATTTTCAATTTTAATTTTTAAGCGTATGAAAATTGAAGTATATGAAGAATATATCAAGTACCTGAACTTTTTTATTCATCGATATGGAGATGTAATCAAGAAAAATGAACCACAAGTCGAAGCAAAACAAGATATCCTAAACAAACAGTATATGCAAATGATTAAATATGCATTTGGTATTATTCAAAAAATCAATTTGTTTGCGATACAAGATTATCAATCACAACTTTTGTTTATTCCGAAATTAATCTTTTACTTCAACGATGTCTGCGAATGTCCATGTCCCCCAACCTTATCAATAGATTTTAATGTTGACATAGAAGCACTTTACAAACTTTTAAAAAACAACACACAAATCACTTATAATCAAAACCAATATTTTCCTTTTCTTATTGATATTTCAGGTTTATCACACGGCTACCACCATCTCGCTGGTTTTGTTCACCGTCACAAACAAAATCAATTTGCGTATTATTGTGTTTCGATCCAAGTCAAAAGCCAAGAATTGAAAGGAAACTGGAAAAAGTTTTATCATATTCCCATTCAAAAGCTCAAGTTAATTTACAAAGAATGTCTGCAAAAGAACCAAACACTTTATGCTTTTGCAGCAGATACGGAATTTACTTACTATGAAATTCAGAAAGGATTCAACTACTATTTCAACTGCTCCTTTACAGAATACGAACAAAAATTAAAAATGTTGAAAGCCTTAGAATTGATTATGTTTACCAATGCTCCATTCAAAGATATTACCATTCAAAGTGGTTTCTCCACTTATACTACCTTAAAACGTACATTTGCGAAACACCAAATTCCTTTAAAAGAAATCCCTCGATTAATTGTCTAAACTATCGAAGTACAGTCACCACTGTCTTCTCGATGTTCGATGAGTTTATAGGTTAACGGTCTTGGTATAAGTTTCACGCTTAACGTTTTACGTATTTTTTTTAGTTTTACGTGACACGTATTAAGTTCTACGTTTTTATTTTTATTCTTATTAATATTCAAATCCTTTTTTAACAAAGAATTTATAAACCGTCATTGCTGAAAAGTAGAGTTTCAATTCGGCGTAGTGAGCGATATGTTTACGTAATAAGTTTTACGTTTAACGTTTTACGTTTTCATCCTTTTTCAATATTCAAATCTACTTTTAACAACAAATTCCAAAGCGACATACGATTTGCAGACGA
>NZ_DLJR01000067.1:1365-14750 GCF_002484365.1 Empedobacter sp. UBA7611 | reverse complement strand
AGTAATCAAAAAACTCTTGGCCGTAAACCTCTCAACTAAAAATATTCTCATTTTCATAAAATGAAAACTCTATGGTAAACTATTGATTACTCTTTTGTAAATCTTCTAATTTCTATACCTCTATGTGGTTAAAATAAATACAATCACATTGTAGATTCTGCCCATTTCAATTACACAACTATCATTTTGAGTGGAATTCTGAAAGAATTTTGTATCGAGAAAAAAGGTTTTGACGTAATTCAAAATAAGAATAAACATTAAAAAAATTTAACTTAAGAATTCGTATTATTATATCGTTCAGCAAAATAGGATTATCAGATTATAAATAACCTTATTATATAAAATATTGTAACATCTTCTAAATCTGATTTTTAGAATCGAAAAATAAATATTATTCTTTAATCAATGCTAAATTATCACTCTTTAATTTTATTTTCAACCAGTTATGCAATAGATTTTCATCAATTTCTTGTTCTGAATGATATATCACTATTGGTTTTGCTTTTAAACTATCACTATAATGTTGAATAACCCCAAAATAAACATAACGTATTGAAGGAAACAAGGATTTTATTTCACGTTCAGTAGTAGCATCTCCAATTTTTTTTTGTTCTATTTGTGTTTTTAATTGTTGTATTTGTAAATCTTTTTCTGTTACGTTTAGCTGATTTTTATTTATTTCACTTAATATTTCTTGTTTTAAATCACTATTATTTTGTCGAACAACTAAAGTTGTATTCTCTAAACCAAAATCCGCTAGCTTATTATTAAATTCTTTTATTTGTAAACTATCATATTTCTCTGTTAAAAATGCAAGTTCAATACGTTTTGGATTTGATCTAAAGTTTACATTTTTATAAATAATAGTTTTACCTTTCAACTGAAACTCTTTTTGGATAAATGTATTTACGTTTTGTGTATATCTTTTTTCTTGTAATAGATTATAGGCTAGATAGAAACTAGGTAAAATTAATAAAGACATCAAAACAGTTATAGTTAGTCGTACTTTTTTGTCTAGTGCAGGGTTTTGGGTTTGTATTGGCTTATATTTCAAATATTTCAATACCAAAAATGTAGATAAGGCAATAAAAAAACAATTTATACTATATAAATATAATGCACCCGCTAAAAACTTAAAGTTGAGAGTTGCTAAACCAAAACCTGCTGTACACAATGGTGGCATTAATGCAGTAGCTATTGCTACCCCTGGTATTGGGTTACCTTTCTCAATTCTTGTTATTGATATAGCTCCTACGACACCTCCAAAAAAAGCAATTAGGACATCATAAATTGTAGGCGATGTTCTGGCTAATATTTCTGACTCTACTTCTTTAAATGGGCTTAAATAAAAATATAAACACGAAACTACCAATCCAGCTAATGTTGCAATAAACAAATTCTTAGTAGATCGCTTTAATAGGGTAAAATCATAAGTTGCTAATGCAAATCCAGAACCTACAATTGGTCCCATTAAAGGTGAAATTAACATAGCTCCTATAATAACTGCTGTTGAATTAACATTTAAACCTATTGAAGCTATCAAAATAGCACATGCTAAAATCCATAAATTTGCTCCTTTAAATGAGATATTACTTTGTACATCCTCTTTGACCTTATTCTTATCTTCTTCTCCAATATGTAGATTGAGCAATTTGTATATTCTATTCATAGACATTTTATTGATATTAATTGTCGTACTTCATCACTACGTAGGCATTAAATATAATTATTTTAGTTTTGATTTTAGTATTTAATAAGGTGTTTTTACTTTAAATGAACATAAAGTCTATTTAGATTATAAAATTTTTCTCATTCCCCTAATTTTTGATTTAGATCGGGATCATTAGTATAGCTTAAAAGTTGATAGAACTCTTTTTTTATCAGTTAAATGAGATGGTTCAATTTTTCCATTTAACCAAGGTCTTCCTACTTTTATAAACCGGTGTCTCATTCTTAAATCTTAAACATACCAATGAAATTTTGATTGAAATTCATGTCCGTTATCTGTTTGAATTGTATTAATTCTGAAAGGAAATTTATCTACAACATAATTTATGAAATCAATTGAACTTAATTGATTGTGCTTTTCATAGATTTTAAGCGCTCTAATTCGTGTAGCATCATCAATTGCTGTATATTGAAATCGCTTGATTTTATGGCCATTTGCATCTTGAAAAATTAGAAATTTAGCATCATCCTGTACATGATGACCTAGTGTTTCTTTTTCATATCGAATACTATGCATAGCTCTTCTAGTTACCTTTCTGTCTAATCGACCTACATTATTGCGTTTTAGAATACGATAAACACTTGATTCTGATATTAAAATATCATGATAACGTTCTAAATACAATTTAATTCGCCAAGTCCCTAATCTATGTTCTTTTCGAAGTTCTAATACTTTATTTACAATTTCTTGCTTGATTTGATTGGGAAATGTACGAGGTATTGTTTTTTTTCTAAGTAAACCTTCTTCTCCATGTTCATCATATGCCTTTTTCCATTTATAACTACATTTTGTTATCTGATCAAATAATCGAGAATTAAAAATTCGAGTAAGTATTATTAATTTATTTTACTACTTTTTCTCAAAATCAAGTAGCCTAATACTCCAGCAATTAAAGATGTTAATAAAACGGCTAATTTAGCTTCATCAATTAATATTTCACTATTAAATGATAAATTAGATATAAATATAGACATCGTAAAACCGATACCAGCTAATAATCCTACACCTAAAATATGGTTTAAATTACTCCCTTCTGGTAACTGACCAATGCCAAATCTTGAGCAAATAATGGAACTTAATACAATACCTATTGGTTTACCAACTAATAAACCTAATAAAATACCTAATCCTAAAGGAGAGCTTAATCCTTCAAGCATCTCGTTATAAATAGTTATATTAGTATTAGCAAATGCAAAAATTGGAATAATAATAAAGTTTACAGGCTTTACTAAGGCATGTTCTAATCGTTCTAATGGCGATTCTTGATCAGTATTATTTGTTGGTAAAGTCATTGCTACTAATACACCTGCTATTGTAGCATGTATACCCGAATGATGTACAAAATACCATATAAATATTCCTGGAATCAAATATAAATAAGGATTCTCAACGTTTAATCTATTCATTAACACTAATACTCCTAGGCCTACACCCGCATACATTAAATACACTAAGTCTATACCTGATGAATAAAATAAAGCTATCACTAAAATAGCTATCAGATCATCCACTATAGCTAATGCAGCCAAAAAAATCTTTAAACTTATCGGAATCCTTTTGTCTAACAATGATATAACTGCTAATGCAAATGCAATATCTGTAGCCATAGGAATTCCCCATCCACCTGAAGTATCCAAACCTATATTAAAATATATATATATTAACGCAGGCACTATCGCACCACCCATTGCTGCTAAAATAGGAAGAATAGCTTTTTTAGGTGATGATAGTTCACCTTCTACAATTTCTCTTTTTATTTCTAGACCTACAAGTAAGAAAAAAATAGCCATTAATCCATCATTAATCCACATGCTTGTACTATACTTTAAATGAATCCAACTATTTTCGACTCCAAATTCATAAGATAATACACTTTTTAATGTGTCACTTAAAGATGAATTAGCTATAATTAAAGAAATCAGTACGCATAAAAAAAGGAGGAAACCTCCAAAATTACTCGACTTAATAAATTCTTTGAATATTTTTAAATTGATAGAACTAGCCATAATTTAACTTTTATTATTTTAGAGCAAGATAATAAAAAATATGCAACTTCATAAATTGGCTTTCATTGGGTAAAATATCGTCATCTCATACTAACATTTCTGGCAATAAAAAAGTTATATTCTAAAAACAACTAAACCTTAACATAATTTCTAAAGCAATTCATCAATAAATCCCCATTTTGAGTGGAATTCTAAAAGAATTTTGTATCGAGAAAAAGGTTTTCAAATAATCTGGTTAAAATAAGACTACCTTATATAGAACAATTCTAAAACTCATCAAAAATGAGAGGTTTTTCAAAAAAATGAGTTCTATTTTTAAAAAATGAGTAGAATTAACAAAAATTGGTCTGTTTTTTCTAAAAATAGGTATTGACTTGCTCAATAACTTCTCTGAACTTTGTATAGCATTAACCGTTAACCCTTTACCGTTAACCGTAAAACACAAAAACATGAGAAAATTAATACCTATTATACAAACACTCATCTGCTACCTTTTTATTGTTTTATTTGTCTATGCAGCAGTCAGTAAGCTTATCGATTTTGAGACTTTTCAAACGCAATTGGGACAATCACCCTTATTAGCTAGTTATGCGATTCCTATTTCGTATGGAATTATTGCTATAGAACTTGTAACAGCAATCTTTTTGATGTTTGAACGGTTCCGAGCATTCGCTTTATAGATTTCACTTTTCTTAATGGTGATGTTCACGACCTATATTGTCATTATTCTACATTTCACGGCATTTACTCCTTGTTCATGTGGTGGTGTTTTAGAAAAATTGGGATGGACAGAACATCTCATTTTTAATGGTGTATTTGTAGGATTGGCTTTAATTGGCGTTAGAATAACAAACATCTCTCAAACATGGAGAGGTTATGTAATTCAACAATTCTTTCTTATTTTAATTGGAATTGTTAGTGTAACCATTTTATATGGTTTATCAGAAAAGAAATCTCAGTATAACAATGCGTTTACGCGTAAATACATTCCGCATTTAGTCGAAAAAAAAACAACTGTTGATTTAAAAGCAACTGGTTATTATATCGCAGGAATTGACAGTTGTTATCTCTATTTAGCCAATACAGAAACACCATTATTTCTTAAAAGATATGATTATCTCGCTAATCAAATGAAGGATATAAAACTAGAAATTGAGCAATATAACCTGCCTTATAAAAGAGTGATTGCTTATGTACAAATACCTTATTTTTACTTAGGAGACGGTTCGGTTGGCATTTTATTTCGAGGTAAAATTGATGATTGGAAAGCAAAGACTATTTCTAAAGGAGAGGTGTATTATAATCAATTTGTAGTCGCAGATTCTTCTAAGTTTGGAATAGCAACTTATAGTACAAAAGTAAAAGCTAATGTATTGGGATTGTTATCAGAGCATCAACTTCAGCTTAACTATAACAGTCTAGAAAAAAAACTTGACGGTACATTTGAGTCAGACGGTTCATTACTATGGAATCCCCAATTGAAAAAGTTTATCTACGTCTATTACTACAAAAATCAGTACCTCGAATTTGATGCTGAGTTAGCTGAAATGAATACGGGAAGTACCATTGATACTATTTCTAAAGTTCAGATCGATGTAGGCTATTATAAAAAAACAAAGCAATATAAGCTAGGTCCACAAACCTTACTTGTAAACAAATTAGCCTCGACTTATGGTAACCAACTCTATATATCGACTGATCGACTGGGCAAATTCGAACAAAAAATAGAAGGAGCAAGTAGCATAGATCAATATGATTTGGTGAACAAAACCTATACCCATAGCTTTTACCTCTACCATTCACCCAAAAAGCAACTCAGAAATTTTAGCATTTACAAAAACAGAATATTTGCGATTGTAGATCATGAACTTTATATCTATAACAAAAGAAAATAAATCGTTGCGCAACGCAGGGGATGACCGAAAACCTGTACAAAAGAGTAAGTCACCACATTAAAATTATACAAGATGAAAACAAATTTTCTAAAAAAAGCGCTACCTATTGGGGTAGGAATGATGGCTGTTGCTTTTGCATTTGCCACTGAAAGTAAAACTTCTCAAAACAATGAAGAAGAAGTATTAATGACAGGATATATTTACAATTCTGCTACGAATCATTGTGATGAAGTAAAGGTTGATTGTAATTTAACGGGGAGCATACCATGTACTATTGGTGAAATTGGAAATGAACAAGATGTTTTTGAATTGAGAGATTCTTCAGAAACATCTTGTACAACTCCTTTATATCGTCAATAAATATTTAAGTTTAATTTAAATAGGAACGGAGCATCATGCTCCGTTCTTTTATTTTAAATACGTATCAAACCAATTTAAAATTGAGTTAGATAGAAAAACTTGATTTTGTTTTTTTGTTAAAGTATGTTCTTCATCATCAAACAATAACATTTTTCCTTCTTTTCCTAATCGATTCATAGCCATAAATAAATAAGTACTTTGATTAGCATTTATATTGGTGTCTTTTTTTCCTGTCCAAAGTAATAAAGGTGTTTTTAGTTTTTCGACATGATACAGAGGCGAGTTTCTGAAATATTGATCTTTTATTTTGTAAAAACTATCTCCCATACGGAACTGAAAACTTTCTAATCGCCACAATTGATTAGTGGAAAATGAAACACTAATATCATGGTAAAAACTAACTAAATCAGTCACAGCAGCCCCAGCAATAGCGGTTCTAAACAATTTTGACTGTGTAGCAATAAAGGCTGTTTCATATCCACCAAATGAATGTCCAATTAAACCAATTCTTTTTTGATCAATTGTCGACAGTTCTACTGCTTTTTTTACGGCATTTTCTACACTTACCAAAGCAGAAATACCTGGGTTACCAATTTCATATTCTATATCAGGTAACAAAACAAAGTACCCTTTTGTAATGTAATTAAGAATATTAAATCCATCTTTGGAGTATAATGTAGGAATAACAAAATCATTTACTTTTTTCGATATATTTTCATAAACGTACACAACCATAGGATATGTTTTAGTTGAATCGTACTGAGAAGGATATAATAGAGCTCCATTCATCACGTTTCCATTTATAGATGTATAGTTTATATTTTTAGAAAAACCTAAGTCGTATTCACTTAGCTTAGAGTTACTTTGGTAAACAAGACGCGTTGTATGATTAGGGGAAAGTTCATGAATTGAAGGTGATTCATTGTATTTTGCTTTTCTATAATACAATTTATTTTTGTTGCTATCACTGTAAATTTGATTGATTTCGGCATCCGTACTAAAAAAATGTATCACTTTTCCCTTTTTTAAAATCGCTATTCCATGTGACTGATCATCTTTATGGTGTTTAATAATCAGTGGTTTATTCATGTCAATACGACGATTTGATGAGTTCGTTAAATTAATAGATGCCAAACGATTATACTCTTCTTTTTGTTCTCCAAAGGTGATTTGCTTTACTTCATTTTTATCTATACTAAATTGCCACAAATCATAGGTTGACGTTAGTAGAATAGATTTACCATCCTCTGACCAATAGGGCTGATCAAAAGGTGGTTTGTCAGTATCTGCTTTAGTTCTATCATAAAAATCTTGAAAAAGAACTGTTGTTAGTTTCTTATACGTTTGCTTTTTTACATCATACAAATTCCAATGGTTCATTTTAAAATAAGCAATGTACTCCCCATTTGGAGAAACGGAAATAAAATTAGGATTGGTATACAGACTATCAATTATTTTATATGACTTTTTTGATTGATAATCATTTAAATAAACATCTGCAATCTCAAAATATCTATACTGTGGTTCGTATTGTTTTCTATCAAATGTCAAAGCAAAAGGGACATGATTTTCAAGAGAAAATTGTTTTCCTTTTATTTCCATAACAGTATTGTGCTCATCTACAGACCAAATTAATCGTTTATACGCATCCTGTATTTTTATTCTTTTATCTTTGAGGTAATCCCACGTATCATTGGTAGACCACTTTTCAATTCCTTTTAAAGAATCTTCGGTACTTTTTTCATTTAGTTGAAATTCAATATACTTTCCATCCGCTAATACACGAACAGATTCATCAAAAAAGTAATGAGAAGGATTTATTTTCAACCAATCTTCTACATTGATGAAATTCAGCCTTTTTGTTTGGAATGCATAACGAACTATTTTTCTCTTTTCATTTTCTTTTTCAAGAAATGAAAAATAATACCCATTTTTACTCCAATTATTTAGAGGAGATCGATCATTAAAAATGAATGTACCTGTATCACTTGATAGCTGATCAATAGCCTCTAATTTTGAGCTATAAAAACCAACTGTTTTTTCATCCTTAGAAAGAATTGCCAATGTCGATGAAGCAGGGCTCCAACTAAAGTTGGAAACATCATGCTTTGTAACGAAATTTTCTGTCTTGGTATCGAATAACGTTAAAATATCATCAGCTGATAAGTAAGCAAGCTGTTGATTTGTTGCGTCAAATTCTACTTTTCGAATTGGTTTATTCAATACAAGAAAGCATTTCGAATTTCTTAAATCGATTATTTCAAGTTTGCTTTCACTTAAAAGGATTGCAAAATGTTCGTTATTAGAAAATAAACTCTTTTTTGTATTTTCTCTTTCTATAATTTTAGAAGTAGAAGAATGAATTAATCGAATGATATTTTTACCTAAAAATGATTCAGAGGTTTCAATCCAATTCCCGTTAGTGCTAATGTTATTAATTGTAGTATTAGTAGACCATATACTGTCTAAATCGTGTGTATATGTTTTCTTATTTATCTCTTGACCAAAGACGTTGTAGGTCGAGAGAACAAATCCCAATAGGATGAGGAATATTATTTTACTTATTTTTTCCATGGGTACTAATTCTGTTGTTTGTATGAATGCCTTTTTATGATGTTGTATTTGTAGTACAAACTCTTAATAGCCTTGGTTTTGTGGTAATAGATTTGGATTAATTAAAAGTTCAGCTTCTGGTATAGGTAATAATACATCTGTTGCTTTCCAATTGGGTTTTATGGGACTTAAAACTTGATCTGCCAATTTCCATCGTTTCAAATCAAACCAACGATGACCATGTTCTGTAAATAATTCATGTTGGCGTTCCGTTACAATTGCTTCAAAAATATCTTGAGAAGATGAAGTTGTGATAGGTGTTAACCCAGCCCTTTTTCGAATACTATTTATATCCTCTTTTGCTCCATTCAAGTTGCCTAATCTCAATCGTGCTTCAGCTCGAATTAAAATCTGTTCAGCAAGTCTAAAAACTATGGTATATTCTTTACTTGTTGTTGTCGCATACTTTTCTTTATACTTAAAGGGCATTACCCAATTTTTCCCATTAGTAGTAATTTGTTTTGTCCATTGTTGTTTTCTCAAATCAGTTGGCTCAAAAGATTCAAATAGTTGAGGGGATAAAGATGCATTAGGAGGAGGACCAGCCTCAAAAATGTATATACCACCTTCATTAGAATTTCCACCTTCAGCTTTAGCTTTTAATTGGAATAGTGTAGAACGACTTTCTTTCAAAAACTCTTTATTTAACTCATTCTCTAATTGAAATTTACCTGAATTAATAAGTTCAGACGACTCAATTTCAGCTTTTTCCCATTGCTCTTGGTAGATGTATAGACGTGCTAATAATGCAGTAATGATATATTTGTTCGCCCTAAGATTGCTTGTAACCGATGTAAGCTCACCTAATTGTTGTTTAGATTCAATAAGATCTTCTTCAATTTTAAGAAGTACATTTTGATGACTTGTTTTTGAACTTTTCTGATTAATGGTATAATCTGTTGTGGTAATAAATGGAATATCTCCAAATAAGTTAGTTAAATAAAAGGATGCTAACGAACGGATAAATAGTGCCTCAGCTTTGTATTGTTTCTTTTGCTCTTTTGTCAATCCATTTGATTTTTCTACACCTTCTATTACCGCATTGCATTCGTATATTACTTTATAAGAATTTGTCCAAATCCCTTTTACACCGTCATTTGTTGGGATAATTTGATGTCTGTAAAATAAGTCCGTACCGCTATTAGCAGTAGCATAACTATCTAACTCGTCTGAGTAAATTCCCATGTAAAAACCAGCACTAGATAAATTTCCAGCTATTAAGCTGTTATCACGTAATAATGCATATAAAGTAGTTACAGCGGCTTGTGCCGTTTGGTTTGTTTCAAATACATCTGTTTGGTTCAATTGCCCTTTTGGAGAATCTAATTCCACAAAATTCTCACAACTTATTATTGTATTTCCTATTAGGAAAACGAATAAAGAATAGCTTACTATGTTTTGATATTTTTTCATAATTGTGTCATTAAAAATTAGCTTTAAATCCTATCGAAATTCTTCTCAAAGAAGGTAGATACCCAGTATTTTGTTCCGGATCACCATATTTATACTTACTCCATGTCCATAGGTTCTGACCTTGCGCATAAATCACATATTGATTGGACTGATTTTTACTTAGAGGAAGTTTATAAGACAATGAAACATTTTTCAATCGAATAAAAGACGTATCGGTTACCATTGCATCGCTACTATTGTAATTAGAATAGGCAATACTAGCTGCTTGATTTGCTCCGCTCGAGTAATTTTGTAAATTCCCATTTACCACAGAAAAAGGCTGATTACTCATTGTACCTGGCATAGCATAGCTATAGAATTCATTAAATCCTTTTTTCTTAACGAATTGGAAAAAGAGCTCGACATTAAAGTTTTCATACGAAACAGAATTAGAGAATCCACCATAAAAAGAAGGATCTAATGATACAACTTGTTGTTTATCTTCTATGGCAGTTATCTTTCCATCACCATTATAATCTGTAAACTCATACAAACCAGTAGTTGGATTAATCCCTTGCAGATGATACATTTTCTTAGTGTTCAATGATTTTCCAATCACATACATATTTGCATAGGAGGTGTTTTCTAAACCTTCAAATGCCACCAATCTATTTTTAGGAATAGTAAGATTAAAAGAAGTAGACCAGTTGAATTTAGCAGATTTTATAGGAACAACCTGCAAATCCATTTCCCAACCTTTATTTTCTACAACCGCATTCAAATTCGCTTGTATAGAGGTAAACCCCGTTATAGTGGGCAAGCTATAGCCAACCAATTGGTTACTTGATCGGTTTTGATAATAATTCAGCGTTAGGTTAATTCTATTTTTTAGAAATGCTGTTTCTAAAGCAAATTCCAACTTTTTATTTTTCTCCCACGAAAAATCAGGATTATACAAACGTGCTGTTGTCAATAGTATATTTCCATCATATCCATTTTGACTGATGTTATAAGTATTTAGGTATTGATAATCTCCAATTTGATCATTTCCTGTTACCCCATAGCTTCCTCTCAATTTCCCAAAACTTAACCATGATACGTCACGTAGAAAACTTTCTTTCGAAAAAAGCCAAGCAGCACCAACTGCACCAAAATTTGCAAACCGATGATTAGGACCAAATCGGCTCGATCCATCTCGTCGTCCCGTCAAGTTAACGAAGTATTTTTCGTGTAGATTATAATTTACTCTTCCATACAAAGCAGCATATTTATATTGCTCTTCAGTATCTTTATATATCGTCACGTTTTTAGCCGCGCTTAATACATTCATTAACTGGTTGTCTGTAAAACCATTTGCCATAATTACCAACTTAGTTGTTGTTTGGCTATTCAAAGTCCCACCAACTAATACGCTTAGTTTACTCGAAGCAGTTAAATTAAAATTAGCATCCAATTGGGGTTCTATTAACCACCCTTCATGATGACCAGAATTTTTTGTCATGTTAGATTGTTGACTTGTAGCACCAAAAGAAGGATTGCGAATAGTATGTGGATTAAGTTGACTATCATCTAAATCTGATCGATTGTATCCTACATTAGATCGTAAAACAATATTATCTATCAACTGATAACTTGTATTCAGATTTGTATTTAGATTACGTGTATTATTGCGGTAACTGGCATTGAGTGCCGCAAGTGGGTTTGTCCAAGTATTGTTTTCCCAATTTAAGCTACCATCTTCATTAAACAACCGTGGAGCATTTGGAACAAGCGTTCTTGCAATTCTTGTCAAATCTTGTGTAGGCAAATAGTTTTTATCCTGTCCATAATTAGTAGTCCATTGCAGTTTTAGTTTGTTATTCGCTGTTTTATGGTTTAATGTCGAAAAAAAGCTCAATTTATTGTAAGCATAATTCCCATAGAAAACAGAAGACTCTTTCATTATATTAGCACCTATCATAAAATTAGTTTGCTCATTTCCACCATTAATAGAGGTACGAATGTTGTGATTGAAAGCTGTATTCCCAATAAGTAGTTTTTGCCAATCCGTATATCTGGTCATATCCCATGTTCCATTTATGTCATAGGCTGTCGTAGGGTATTTCGTTACACCATCATTTGCAAAGGCTTGTTTCCTTATTTCTAGATGTTGTTCTGTATTAAGTAGTTTAGGAAGCTTTGTTGCATTAATAACAGTGGTAGAAGCATCTATAGAAATACTTGTTTTTGTCGCTTTTCCTTTCTTTGTAGTAATCAATAGCACACCATTGGCTCCCCGTGATCCATAAATAGCAGTAGCATCAGCATCTTTCAAAACTTCGATAGATTCGATAGATTGTGGATCAATATAATTTAAAGGATTTATAGACGAATTTATAAATAGGACTCCGCTTGTAGATTTATCTCCCATCGAATTGGTGTCAAATGGAACACCATCTACTATAAATAGAGGATTATTCCCTGCAGCAATACTATTCTGTCCTCTAATCTTCACCTCATATCCTCCTCCAGCCACTCCAGAAGTTGGTGTAATCTCTAAACCAGGGACACGACCTTGCAAAGCATCTAAAATAGAATTCACGGGCTGATTTTCGATTTCCTTTGCGGTAACACGAGTAATAGACCCTGTTCGTTCTTTGTCCTTTACAGCATAGTATCCTGCATTTATCACCACATCTTTTAGCTGAATCCCGTCGTCCTCTTTTGTGAAATTTACATTGATCACACTTCTATTCAATACCTCTTCTTCTCGAATAGGGAAATCCAATTGCTCAAAAATTAGCTTAGCATCATCATGTTGTAAAGTCAACGAATACTGTCCATTTACATCGGTAAAAGTGGAATTATCGGTACCCTCCTCTTTTACTATTACGCCCACCAGTGGGACTTGAAGTTCTTTTACCGTTCCAGTCACGGTTTTTCCTGTTTGTGCCAACATAGGTGCTGCACAAAACAATCCCAATAGCACACTTAATATATGCCTATTTAGTTTAAAGTAAAATTTTTTCATAATTTTACATAAGTTTTTTAATTAAACAATAGTTTTAAAATTCACTCCTTTTCCTGTACATCGCGCCAACTTTGTTTTGGGGAAAGGAGGTTTTGTTTTTTTATTTCAAATTTGTTCTTTATTTTCATTTTTTGCTCATCCAAAAAACGAAACAAAAAAAGATGCCGACAGTAGTCTCTCAATGATTCAACTAACTAAATTATCTCCATAAAGTTGGCAACTCGCTTCACTCAGACACTCCAACTTTTTTATTCCAATAATTTAGAGTTGAATTGCCTTTCAATCCTAAATCGTCGGATTTTTTTAATTCCTATTTAATCATTCAAATCCATTTATAACAATGAATTTAGAAACCGTCATTGCTGAAAAGTCGAGCGTCA
>NZ_DLJR01000067.1:377-1154 GCF_002484365.1 Empedobacter sp. UBA7611 | reverse complement strand
CAGTAAAACATTTTAATCATGACTTTCAACTTTTTGACACTCGCCTCCAAATCATATGACATTTTCTTCATCCTTTTTTCATACATAAATTTTGTAAAAACTTATTACTTAAAACTCAATACTTAGAACTTAAATTATTTTATTAACGTGAGAGTTTTAATGCCGGTTTCTTCATACTCTTTCAATATTCAAATTCACTTTTAACAACATATTTTAGAATCGACATAAGATTTGCAGACGAGCTTCAATCCATTGAAACAAGCGTAAAAAAGATTAATGAGCGTATGCGAATCATTTANNAATTGAACGTCGAAAATCGCGGTCTTGATTTTTTGATTACTTTTTGATCAAGCAAAAAGCAATAAATAGAGAACTTCTAATTATCGCAAATTCAATTTAGAATTTCATCTCTATTTTCATGCGCGCACGTGCCTGTTTATAATACATGTCTCCTAAAAAGAAAATCCCCCTCCAACAGTTTTAAAAAATACATTAATAAATGAAATAAAAATTAACACTAATCACTTTATGAAGATCATTTACTTTCTTCTTAGGGTGTCTTCGGGGGATAGAATGTGAATCTGTTTACTCTTTCATAATTTTACATCGTTTTTTAATTCAACATTTAATTTTAAAAGCCTCTCCTTTTCCTGTACATCGCGCCAACTTTGTTTTGGGGAAAGGGGTTTTTGTTTTTACGTTATGCGTTATGCAAAACTATTTTTTCAATACCTAATTCGTTTTCAAGAACGAATGTTAGAGTCGACATACGATTTG
>NZ_DLJR01000067.1:0-329 GCF_002484365.1 Empedobacter sp. UBA7611 | reverse complement strand
CGTCGAAAATCGCGGTCTTGACTTTTTTGGTTCGTTTTTGTGTCAAGACAAAAATGAATGTAAAATCCTTTTTATCACATGAGTATTAATCAAAGCTTATCATTTAGCTGTCATTCTGAGCCTGTCTCAGAATCGCATCCAATATATCATTTCGAGATATCGAGAAATCTTTTGTCACTTTTTTATTCATAGATTTTCTATTTTAATTATCGGTATTCATATGCCCTTCGGGGAAGAGAGCAAAAAAGTTATCAAAAAACTCTTGGCTGTAAACCTCTCTACTAAAAATGTTCTCATTTCACTAAACGTTTTACAAACCCTACGGGCTA
>NZ_DLJR01000030.1:12912-13122 GCF_002484365.1 Empedobacter sp. UBA7611 | reverse complement strand
TAGCCCGTAGGGTTTTTAAAACGTTTAGTGGAATGAGAACATTTTTAGTAGAGAGGTTTACAGCCTTGACTTGCTTGTGCTGAGCCTGTCGAAGCATTGGTTACTTTTTAGTCAAGTAAAAAGTGACATTAAAGAATTTTTAATTTCAAATGTTATTAAAAATGAATTAGAATATTGAAAAAGGATGAAAAACCGGCATTAAAACTCTCA
>NZ_DLJR01000030.1:0-12778 GCF_002484365.1 Empedobacter sp. UBA7611 | reverse complement strand
AAAATGTTTGAATGCAGCGTTTAAAAGGTTTTAGCCCGTAGGGTTTTTAAAATCTTTAGTGGAATGAGAACATTTTTAGTAGAGAGGTTTACAGCCTTGACTTGCTTGTGCTGAGCCTGTCGAAGTATTCGTTAGTTTTTTTGATTGTTCCCCGAAGGGCATATGTATACCGATAATTAAAATATATAAGCTATGAATAAAAAAAGTGACAAAAGATTTCTCGATACCTCGAAATGACAGGGAGAAATTGTCATTCAGAATGTAGCTTTAGCGAAATGAAGAATCTCTTAACCCTTCTCATCCAATAGATTGAAGCTCGTCTGCAAATCGTATGTCGACTTTAATACTCTTATTTACAACAATTACGACTTTTCAGCAATGACGATTTATAAATTCATTGTTAAAAAAGGATTTTGAATATTGAAAAAGGAGTTAAAAATCCGACGATTTAGTATCGAAATGTTTTAATCATAGTAAATAAATCGATATTTTTCAGTTTACTGAACTATACAATTTCTAAAATAAAAAAAACTATGTTTCTATTGTGGTTAGAAAATTAGAGGATTCGGTTCGACACTTCGACACTTCGTAAACTCAGTAACAAGTTTCAATACTCACATCAAATACCGTCACTTCGAGTGATTTTCGAAATGTAATGTAGAAAATTATATCAAGAAGTTAAACGTTTTAAAAAAATTTTCATCTTATTCTTCAACATAATAAATGTGACAGCAAGAAAGAAAAAAACGTAAAAAGTTAAGCGTAAAACATAATAAATTAATTCCCTATAAATTTCAAATAAAAAATCTTGATTTTTCACCTATTCAAAACCCATTAAGTGTTAGTTGTACGATTTTTGATTCATTATTGAATAATAACATTCTAAAAATGAATACCATGAAAAATAACACGACACAAAACATCGCACGATATACCTTAGGAGCTTTTTTGATTGGAGCAGGAATTGCTCACTTAACTATAGCTAGAAAAGAATTCAAGACACAAGTACCAAATTGGGTTCCTTTACCCAAAGATGACACAGTTGTGTATTCGGGAATTGCAGAAATAGCCTTGGGTAGTACGATTGTTTTAGCTCCAGATAGTAAAAAAGAAATAGTTGGAAAAATAGCAGCTTGTTTTTTTGGGGCTGTTTTTCCTGGAAACTGGGCTCAATATAAAAACAAAAGAGATGGTTTTGGATTGGATACAGATCAAAAAAGATTAGCACGATTATTCATGCAACCTTTACTAATTATATGGGCTTTGAAATCGACTAAAAATACTAAATAACTTGTTTGAAGTAACCAACTTACGACAATTGAATTATATTAAACAAATTTGAATGAAAGAGGATGACTTTTAATAAAGATCTAAATAAAAGATTAAAAAAATTACGCAAATAAATAACTGTATGATAATAATTTATAGTATTTTTATCTCAAATAATACTATAAAATTAATATTTGAACAGCGATGAATAAACTATTTATTGTAGCGATTGCTGCTACTTTGATTGTTTCTTGTAACAACAAAACAGAAGAAAAGAAAACGGATAATGTTATAGTAGATACTAATCAAAAACAAGATAACACGGTTGCTGATAATGGATTTGACATCAGCAAAATTGCATTTTCAACAGCTGATATTGGAGATTTTCCTTTCATAAATCTTCCACAAGGTTTAAAAGAAATGAACAAACCTTTGGTAAAAGAATTCGACATATGTTTTTTTCCTATTAACGGTGTTATGACTCCTTTTGAAGGAAAATTATATAAAACTTTTGTTTCACCTAAAGAAGGAGAAGAATTTTCGCAACATTTCTTTGAAAAAAGTATGGCTGATTATTTACAATCTATCGGTGCTGTTAAAGTGTTTGATGGTGAAATAACCAAAGAAGAATATGAGCGTTACAATAAACAAGATCCAAATAAAGGAGGTGAAGGCGATATGGGATACGCTGGACAAAATATGAAGTTTTGGGTATTACGCACAAAAGATAAAGGAAATGTATATATACAATACCTTTCTAACAATGCTGGTGCTTCACTTAATGTATTACAAGAAGCAAACTTTAAGCAGACGATTACCAAAGTAACAGCAGACGATATTGCTAATGATTTGACTAAGAATGGAAAATCTATTTTATATATAAATTTTGATGTTGATCAAGCAAAAATCGCGCAAGAAGGTGATGAGATTGTGACTGAAATTGCAAATGCTTTAAAGAAAGATAACGCATTGAAAATATCGATTGAAGGGCATACAGATAATTCTGGAGATGCTAAACATAACAAAAAACTATCTAACGACCGTGCAAATGCTGTAATGCAAAAACTAATTACTTTAGGTATTGATAAAACACGTTTATCTGCCATAGGATATGGAGCCGAAAAACCATTGGTAGCAAATGATACAGAAGAAAATAAAGCAAAAAATAGACGTGTAGAATTGGTTAAAGTAAAGTAAAATCTATATATGTTTTATTTCTATTGAATATGAAAAATATTACTACTAATCGTATTTCACTATTTTCTTTGTTATTCTTTCTGAGTTTAAAGCTTGCTCAAGCACAAGACCTCCCTTATAAGTTTACAGAAGATATACAATCTAAAAAAAACAGTAGTGAAAATACTTTTGCGTTACAATTAGCAGCTACAGACTTTTCTTTTCAAGGAAGTTACAGTAAAGCCCTTAAAACTTGGAATGAACAACGTCCAGATTTAAAAGAAATAAAACTAAACCCTTTTGATTCTGTATTTTTTCATAACAGTAAAGCTGTTTCTGCAAAAGATTATATTATTGATAGAAGTAAAAATGAAAAAATCATTATACTAAATGAACTGCATCATAATGCAAGTCATAGATGGTTTGCAACTTCGTTGTTAAAGGATCTTTACGCAAATGGATATCGTTATTTAGGTCTTGAAGCATTAGATGATTTATTGATAAATGAAAGACAATTTGCTACAGTAGAAAGTGGATTCTATACTTCCGAGCCTAATTTTGGAAACTTTATAAAAGAAGCGCTTGATTTAGGTTTTACAGTATTTGGTTATGAAGCTTCGGATAAAGATAATTGGGACAAAGATCCCTGGAAAAATCGCAAGATTGCACAAGCTAAGAATATCCATTCTTTTATGAAAAATAATACCAATGGTAAATATTTTATTTATTGTGGTGCAGGACATGCTTTTGAAGGAGATAATAACGGTAGAGGTATGTCTATGGCAGGTATTTTAGCAGAGTTAACTGGTACTAATCCTTTTACTATTGATCAAAATAAATATTCAGATAAAGGAGAAAGTCGTTACAATCAACCTCTTTCTAAATTAATCACGACAACCACTCCAACTGTTTTGATAAATGATAAGGGAATCATTTTCAGAAGTAATCCATCTAGTTATGAAACTGATATCTCTATCATTCAACCTGCAAATTCCTTTCTAGAAACTACCCTTCTGCTTCAAAAATCTAAGGCATATAAAAAAATTATACTTCCTAAGAATCTTATTATAACATATCCTGCAATGATATTGCTCTACAGAAAAGGTGAAGCTGAACAAAATGGTGTACCCACAGCTGTATATGAAGTATTAACTGATACTGATATTCCTTCTATTTTTTTAAAGAAGACTACCTATGAAATTATAATTCTTGATAAAAATTACCAGATACAAAATAAATATACTAGTGATTAGACGTTTTGTATACGATGTAAAACAGGAAATATAACTATTTAATCTCGTATTATTTTCATTTTCTTAAATCCTTAAAAAAGGAAAATTAGATAAACAATTAAAATACATTCTCTGAAAGTTTAAACAAGTTTATATTTTAACCAAATCAATTATTCAATAACCGTATTGTTAAACAACTAAACATGTTATGAATCAGGTTTGAAAGAAAGTATTTTAAGATTAAAAATCATCTTCGTATCTTCACCTCTCAAACAACAAATAATGAAATTCGTTACTTTCTTAGAAAATCAGCAAGAAAAAGTAGGTCTTATTTGGCAAGATGCTATCTATGATTTGACAAAAATTAATCACAACTTACCTTCTACTCTAATCGAAATCTTAGCAGATGACGAGTTTTCACTATTAATCTGTCAACAGATTACAAACGAAATATCGCGTGGTGAATATAAAAATGCGGTGGTAAAAGAACCACAAATTTTGGCGCCAATACCTCATCCAGCAAGTTTTAGAGATGCCTATGCATTTCGCCAACATGTAGAAACTTCTCGCTTAAACAGAGGTTTGGATATGATTCCCGAATTTGATCAATTTCCTGTGTTTTATTTCTCTAATCATCAAGCTATTCAAGGTCCAGGAAAAATAGTTGCAATGGAAAAACATTTCGATCGAATGGATTTTGAACTTGAAGTCGCAATTGTCATCAAAAAAGAAGGCATCAATATCAAAGCAGAAAATGCGGACGAATATATTGGTGGCTTTATGGTTTTGAATGATTTGAGCGCACGTGCATTACAAATGGAAGAAATGAAACTGAATCTTGGTCCAGCAAAAGGAAAAGATTTTGCCTCTATGTTTGGTCCATATTTAGTCACTCCAACCGAAATCGAAAAATACAAAGTTGAGCCTAAAGAAGGACATATCGGAAATTGCTATGATTTAGAAATGTCTTGTTCTGTTAATAATATCGAAGTTTCTCATGGAAATTTCAAAGATATGCATTGGACTTTCGCCGAGATTATCGAGCGTATTTCGTATGGTGTCAAACTTTATCCTGGTGATATTATAGGATCTGGAACTGTTGGTACAGGTTGTTTTCTTGAATTGAATGGCACTGGAAAACGTCAGAATCCAGCTTATCAAGAACAATGGTTACAACCAAATGATACCATCGAAATGTCTGTTACAGGATTAGGAAAATTAGTAAATTCTGTTCATCTTTACACCCAATAAACTCAACTTATGCAACATACAAAATCTTTTGAGCCAAATACACGTCAATTTGATGACATTTTCAAACACGCCATTTCCCCACGTCCTATTTGCTTTGCAAGTACGATAGATAAAGATGGAAATGTGAATTTGAGTCCGTTTTCATTCTTCAATATGATGGGACAAAATCCACCTATTTGCGTGTTTTCTCCACTTCGAAAAATGAGAGATGGATCGACAAAACATACATTAGAAAACATTTGGGAACACCCAGAATGTGTAATTAATATTGTCAATTATAACATGGTTCAGCAACAATCGTTGGCAAGTGTGGAATATCCAAAAGGTGTAAATGAATTTGAGAAAGCAGGTTTTACAGAATTACCTTCAGAGTTGGTAAAACCGCCTCGTGTAGCAGAGTCTCCGATTCAATTTGAATGTAAAGTGCGTGAAGTAATTTCTGTTACAGATCAACCAGGTGCAGCTAATTTGGTGATTGCAGAAATTGTGCGCATGCATGTGCAAGAGGATTTATTAGATGAAAATGATAAAGTTTCGCCTTATGATTTGGATTTAGTTGCTCGCATGGGTGGTGATTATTATTGCCGAGTTATTCCGGAATCTATCTTCGAAGTCGAAAAACCTACGCGCACAATTGGTTTGGGAATAGATCAACTTCCTGATGAAGTGAAGCATTCTAATTATTTAACAGGCAATAATTTAGGTCAATTAGGGAATGTGGAAAAATTACCAACTAATGAAATGATTCGTAATTTCAAAGAACAATTGACGCAACGATTAGATATTAAGAAATTTAAATCTGCAGAGGTTCGTCATCAAGTTGCAGCAAAACTTTTGGAACAAGGAGATGTAAATGGTGCGTGGTATTGGTTGTTGATGAAAATTTAGACGATGAACAAAACTGCATTGGTTTTAGGAAGCTCAGGTTTAATTGGCTCTCTTCTCTTAGAAAAGTTATTCAATCATCCTGATTATGCTACTATTGTCGCAATTGTTCGAAAACCTCAACAAATCAATCACCCAAAGTTAATTGAAATCGTAACTGACTTTAATTCAGAAATTAATTTAGATGAAATTGAGCAGATTGATTCTATTTTTTCATGTTTGGGAACAACTCGAAAAAAGACGCCTGATTTAGATGCTTATCATAAAATTGAAGTCGATATTCCGAATCAGTTTGCAAAGCTTGGGAGTCAAAAAGGACTAACTAAGTTTCATTATATTTCGGCAGTTGGTGCAAATGCGAACTCGTCTAATTTTTATTTAAAAATGAAAGGCGAAGCCGAAGAAACTTTGCAAAAGAATACTATCAAACAATTGTTCTTGTATCGTCCATCTTTGTTAATTGGCAATCGAACGGAATATCGTTTAGCTGAGAATATCAGTGCAAAAGTTTTTCCTTTGATTAATATATTTTTACGAGGAAACTTATCTAAATATAAATCAATTGAAGCTGAAAAAGTTGCTCAATCACTTATTGAAAATGATTTGCATTCAACATCAAATAAAGTTTCAATTTTACATTACAACGAAATAATTAATTCGATAAATACAACACAATGATCATATTAGCCGTACTCCTACCTTGGTTATCATTCATTTTAAGAGGAAAAATAATACAAGGCGTTATTTGCTTAATCTTACAAATTACCTTAATTGGATGGTTGCCCGCAGCAATTTGGGCTGTTGCGTCACTTTTGGACGGAAGAAACAAAGCAAGGATAAAAGAATTGAATAAATAATAAATCAAAAAAAGACAACTAATTAAGTTGTCTTTTTGCGTTATTTACGTTCATAATAATTTAAGATTTTATCTTCTTTCCCATCATTATTTTTATCACGATATTCTATCAACACCAGCGTACAACACCAGCGTATTTTTGTCTACTTTTTGATATTTATACACAGTTGTTTTTCTTGTACCATAAGTTAAACTTAATTCCTTATTACTTTCATTTACCATTTAATCTAGGAAATTCAATAATTATAGTGAGTTTTTTGAACAATTTTCGAGATAATTTAGCAGTATCAAAATTGAAAAGAAGATGAAAAAAATAATGGTTCTAATGGTTTGTAGTCTTTTGGTTTCTTTTGGAAATGCGCAAGAATATACAACTAACAATCTTATAATAAAACAAGGAAATCAAACATTTAATATTGATAAAGCTGATCAAACAATTACGCTTCGTCCTGAAGAATTTAGTATTGAATATCTAAATAAACCTTATCAAGAAAAGAAAAATCTGTTTTACGCTGCACAAGCATTAGTGACTGATAGTTCGGCTGATGTTAATTTTCAAGAAGGAATAAAGATAGAAAGCATTCCGTATTTTGAATCTGGTAGTGGTTTTGCTGCAGAGAAAAACCAAGTCATATATTATCCGTTTTTATCGTATGATGGACATCAATATTTATATTATGTTTCAAATAATGAAAAACGTGTGGATAAAATTGGAACGTCTGGAAATTGGGATATTTACAAATGGACATTAAAAGGTGTTTATCAATATGACGCTGAAATGGATTGGAATATTTACGACAACGATCAAGTACATATTGCTTTAATTATTGATAGAAATTTAGACGAAATTCTTCAAAAGGGTGAATTTTTCGACGTTCATATTAACTTTAAGAAATAACAATAACCTATATCCTAACCTACCTCAACTTATGTACAAACTAAAACAGTCTTCGGATTGTTTTAGTTTCTTTGATTCTACAAAAGACATTATATTAGCTCAAATAAACTCAACATCACAATATGTTAAAAAGTAACAGTGCTTTAAAAACTCTTTTTTTTCAACTTATAGTCATTATTTTATGCGCTATTAGTGGAATTGCTAATGCACAGGAAGTACTGATTAATTTTGAGAATCAATATAATAAAACGGCTCCTAATTCTATTGAACGATACGAAATAACCGGAAAATATGCGCAAGCTTTATTGTTTAATAATCAAAAAGAAAAAGCTTTCACTGTTCTGAAACAAAATATTTCGAGCGCCGAAAAACTGAGTGATGGAAAATATGCTGCTTATTTACATGCTGTTTCTGCAATGAATAATCGTATTGATGATAATTTGAGTGCAACAAACTATAATTTGCAAAAAGCAATTTATTACAGCGGACGCACAACTGATTATTCAACAAAAGGATATGTTAAATATTGTGAAGGATGGTTGAATTTAAGAAACAATGAAGATTCTAAGGCTGTAAAAAATTTTATTGATGGGCTTAAATTTCTAGATAAAGCTACTATTACGCCAACTGTTCTTACACGAATGAGTTCTATTTATAACGAATTGACTGGAATTTATTCGAGATGGGATGATTACGAATTACAAGAAAAGTACAGCAAACTTGCTTTAGATGTAGCGCTTAAACAAAATAATCCTAATCTAATTTTTACTTCTTATATGTCGATTGGATACATGTATGAACAAAAATTTATGCAGAATGAAAAGAATATTTTTGTACGAGATTTAGCCGAAAAATATTATTCTAACGCAATTAATACGTATTATAAAAACAAAAATGAAATGGCTACCGCAACAGATTTGTCGTTTGTTGCTATTAATCTAGCCAATTTATATCTTCAGTTTTATCCAAAAAACTATCAAGGAAAAGTTATCAAATATGCCAATTTAGCCAAAGAAATAGGAGAACAAAATAATCAATCCGATCACGTTGCCGCTGCTAATGGTATTTTAGCCGAATTATCTTTGCAGAATAACGAAGTTTCTACTGCAAAAAGCTATCTACTCAATTCACTTATAAAAGTCAACGAGAATACAATGCCTGACAAAAATATTCTTCTTTCGTTGTATTTAAGCTTATCTAATATTGAAGATCGTGAAGGGAATTACAAAGAAGCTTTGCGTTATTATAAATTGTATACATCTACTTACAAAGAAATTTATGATAACGAACAAGCGCAGATCAGTAAACGTTTAGAAGCTCAATTTGATAAAGAACGTCAGCAACAACAAATGATTCGTTTACAATTAGAAGCTGAGAAAAAAGAGCAACAAATTCAACTAATGCACTCATTAGGAATTCAACAAGAACAAGAGTTAGAAAATGTAAGATTAAGTGAAGATTTTCAACGTAAACAATTAAAGTTATCTCGATTAGAATCCGATAAACGCTCACAAGAATTAACTATTTCTGAACAGAATTTAAGGCTTTCTAAACTAGAAAATAAAAATAGAAAGGATGAATTGGTCAATTATATCACAGAACTTAATTTCAAGAATAAATTAAACAAATATTATATTTTCTCCATCATTTTCTTTATTGCCTTACTTGGTTTATTGCTTTATGCTTTAAAACAACGTAACAAACATCTAAAACAGCGCGAAGAATTGTACAAGTTGGAAATAGAACAAGAACGTCAAAATTCTAAAATCTCTACGTTAACGGCGCTTCTTAATGGCGAAGAACAAGAACGCGCTCGTCTTGCACGCGATTTGCACGATGGTTTGGGAGGTTTACTTTCTGGAACAAAAATTCAGCTTACTCATCTGAACGAAAAAATTGACAATCATTCCAAAAAAGATATGGAAAAATCTATTCTGCAATTGGATAGTGCTGTTGATGAATTGCGTCGTGTAGCTCATAATTTAATGCCAGATTTGTTGTTGAAATATGGATTGGAAGAAGCCTTAAAAGAATACGCAATCCGCATGTCGAATGAGCAATTGGATATTGATGTTCAGTTTTTGAGTTATACCAATTCGCTCGACAAACAACATCAGTTATTGGTATATCGTATCATTCAAGAATTGGTTAATAATGCCATTAAACATGCGCATGCAACACAAATTATCATTCAATTTGTAGAAGATGAGAACAATTATTCTGTTACTGTTGAAGATGATGGAAAAGGTTTTGATATGAATAATACAAAATTGACGCAATCAGCAGGTTTACATAATATTCAATCGCGTGTTGAATTTTTAAAAGGACAACTAAATATACATTCAGAAATCGATTTAGGAACAAGTATAGAGTTCCAATTTCCTAAAATATAACTTATGATAAAAATAGCAATCACAGACGATCATCCTTTATTATTAGAAGGTTTGCGAAATATTTTGAGTAATCAACCAAGTTTACAAGTGGTCGATTGTTATGCTTCGTCTCAACAATTACAAGAAGCCTTAAAAACCACAGAAATTGATATTCTTTTGTTAGATATCAATTTATCGGATACCAATAGTATTGAATTGATTAAACCTTTCAAGAAAAAATATCCTGAAATGCACATTATTATGTTGAGCGTGCACAATGAATACGCTGTGATTAATAGTTGTTTGGAAGAAGGTGCATCTGGTTATATTCAGAAAAACGCTTCTGTTGACGAAATATTAGAAGGGATTAATTCTATTTTTGATGGAAAGAAATTTCTTTGTTCACAAACTAAAAATGTGATGAATAAGAAAGAAAAAGATGGTTTGAATACGATTCCGAAATTGACACGTCGCGAAAAAGAGGTTTTAATTGAAGCTGCACAAGGATTAACAACACAACAAATTGCAGATAAATTATTTATCAGTACACATACAGTTGACAGCCATCGTAAGAATTTGATCGAAAAATTTAAAACATCAAATTTAAGTTCAGCAATCACATCAGCCATAGAATATGGATTGATTTCAAAACCTTAAAAAATACCTATAAATAGGGATATTTTAATTCTAAAATTTTTATCAATTTTGAAAAAGAAATAACAACCTATATTTCAACCGACTAAACAACCCAAAATAAGATTACTAACCAATTCTTATTACCTTAACTACATCTATTGAAAAATCGCTTAGTTCTCTACTTAAGCGATTTTTTTTATATTATCTTAAATACTTAATAAAAAAGTATATAATTTAAAACTAAAAAAACGGAAGAATAATATTATTCTTCCGTTTTTTTTTATGACTAACATTATTCTTTTTAATGTCCTCCTTCAGATTCAATCTCATCTATATTAATTCCTTGTTTCTTTAAAAATCCTTTGACCATTACTGCAAAAGATATTAAATAAATAAAACAAATTAATGGAATAACATATGAATTATGAATTCCTATAATATCAGATAATTTTCCTTGTATAGGAGGAATAATACCTCCTCCTAAAATCATCATTACTAAAAATGCAGAACCTTGTGCTGTATATTTACCTAAACCTACAATAGATAAACTAAAAATTGCGGGCCACATGATAGAACAAGCTAAACCTCCAGCTAAAAATGCATAAATGGCAACAATACCTGTCGAAAGTAAACCAATTGTCATTGCGATCGCTCCAAAGATTGCAAAAATAAGTAATGTACGAGCTGGTTTATCTTTAGATAAGAAAAATGCTGCAATTTGTAAGGCTATACATATGATATAAAAATATAAATGTGACATATCAAATCCAGCTATAGTATTAACACCTATAACAATTGAAAAAGCAATAACCGGAACAATGATTAATAGGAATTGTTTTTTGGATTTAATCAAATTAAATGCGCTTATAGCTCCTGCCCATCTACCAATCATCATACTTCCCCAATACATCGTTACATATGGAGTTATTTGTGATGAGCTAAGATTTCCAAATTCTTTTAGTGTCAACAATTCTCCTAGATTAGAACCTATAGCTACTTCAACACCTACATATAAAAACAATGCTAACATTCCTAGAATTAATTGAGGATATTTCATAGCTCCCCATCCTTCCGACTTTTTCTTTGCGCTGAAATAGGCATACAATAATCCAATTATAACAACTGATAAAGCACCAAAAAGCCAAGCCATTCTTTTTAATTCTAAAGGATTTTTTAACGTAACTACTTCTGCTTTATAACTATCTATTAATGTTATGTTTGTCGTATTATTAATTAAGTTATTTAATTCTTCAATTCTTAAAGCTTCGACACTCTTATAACTTAAAAACACTGGAACAAACATGATTAATAGTAAAATTGTCATTACAATTAACATTGTTAATGCTTTGTTTGATTTCTCCATTGGTTCATTATTTATTCCTGCTGGAACTTTCTTAGAAAAGAAGAAAATTGCCGCAGCAATAACAAATAATAAACCTACTCCTATATATAGATATTCTACCTTTGTTAATGGTAAGTTCTTAATTACATCGTCTGACACATGATCAAAAGTACCAAACAATGCAAAACCAATTACTAATGGACCAATTGTAGTTCCAAAAGAATTTATTCCACCTCCCAAGTTAATTCGAGAAGTTCCTGTTTTAGGATCACCTAATAAAACTGCAAATGGATTTGCAGCAGTTTGTTGCAATGAGAATCCTAAAGCAACAATAAATAATCCCATTAGCATCCCAATATAAATATTTACTTGAACTGCAATTATCATAGCCCCAGCTCCTAATGCAGAAAATAAAAGTCCATAAACTATACTTTTTTTATACCCCCATCTTCCTACTAAATCCTTTCCTTTAACAACACTCAATATATATAATAAAAGCGCACCAATATAATAGGCTGTATAAAAAGCAAAATCGATTAATTGAGATTGAAATTGATCTAATTCAAAGTAATTTTTACAAAATGGTATAAAAATATTATTACCCGCTGCTATAAAACCCCAGAAAAAAAATACAATTATCAGCGTATAAAGTGCTGGATAATTAGTTTTTTGTGTTTGACTCATGTGTTTTGATATAATTATTAATACTTTTTGATGATTAGCTTTTTAAAAAGCTTATAAATATAGTTTATTTCTATTCTAAAAAACAAATATGATTTGATTTTATGTTAATGATAATTATAAATCATTTATATATTTCTGTAAGTAAATGGTATAAGGTTTTGTAATCTTCCCTAAAAA
>NZ_DLJR01000029.1:0-10701 GCF_002484365.1 Empedobacter sp. UBA7611 | reverse complement strand
TATTAATATAATTCTTCACTCTTTCACAATTCTTCCGCCAATAACTGATCACCTTTTTTTCTAACACTTTTATACGCTCTATAACACACATATAAAATAATTAGTACAAAAATAAATGCCAAAGGAGCCAATACAATTGCTGTAATACTTAATACAATAGAACTAAACGTTTCTCCTGTATTAACCAAAAAATTTCCCGCTCCCGCAGTTGTCGTGGTCGAAACAGCTCTTGCAGCAGCAGTTGTACCGCTAATCGCAGCCGCAGTTCCTCCTCCGGCTATAATCGCCAAAGCCCAAGTTGCGACTTCGTTCATTTCTGGCATCGTAATTCCAACCGCTATTGTTCCTGCAATTCCAGCTAAGGGAACCGCAATCGTATCCAACAAATTATCAATGATTGGAATATAATAAGCTCCAATTTCCACTAACATCGCTACACCAAGTGTTATAAGAGCTGGTGTACTCCCAACCCACATCCAACTTTCGTCGAGATTAATAAAACTTCCTCCAAATTTGACAGCTAAACTTAATACAAATAAGGGAAGAAAAATCCGAAAACCAGCAGCGGCAGCTAATCCTATTCCGAGAAATAACGAAAAAATAGTAGACATTGAGATTAAATCGTTCATAATTTAGTATTTTATAATAGTTCTGATTTTATAAATATAATGATAAAAAAGATAAAGTTTTTATAATTTTTTCTTTCCTTTGCATCCGATTAAGAGAAACCAAGTACTGCAAAGTACTTTTTTTGTGTAAATAAACCTAAATGTTTGAGCTACATCTAAATAATCGAATAATAAATCAATCATTTTTTAAATGCATTGATAATTATTTCTTTTCTCAAAATCAATCAACCAAAACTTCTTCACGACAACATTTAAAATTTTGCAAGAATCGATTTCTTTTTATTTTAATTTCTGATAGGAAAATTTTATCTTTAAGGAAATTTTACGAGAACTCTTGCAATGGAAACATCAAACGAAATTAAAAAAAATAATAAAACAAAAATGCTAGTAATAGGAATTGCAGGAGGAACAGGTTCGGGAAAAACAACTGTTGTAAATAATATTTTAAGAGATCTTAACGCGGAAAGCGTTATCGTTATTTCTCAAGATAATTATTATAAAGATCATCCTGAATTATCTTTTGATGAACGTTCTAAGATCAATTTTGATCACCCAAGATCAATTGATTTCGAATTACTAAAAGAACATGTCGCTTTATTGAAAAATGGCGTATCAATAGAACAACCTGTCTATTCGTTTATTACGCATAGTCGCAAGGAAGAAACGATTTTAACACATCCACAATCGGTTATTATTGTAGAAGGAATTTTGGTATTGACTGACCCAGATTTACGCGATTTATTTGATGTAAAAATCTTTGTTCATGCAGATTCTGACGAACGTTTAATTCGTCGCGTACGCCGTGATATACAAGAACGTGGGCGCGATTTAGACGAAGTTTTAACACGTTATCAAAAAACGTTAAAACCTATGCATCAGCAATTTATAGAACCATCTAAAAACTATGCAGACATTATTATTCCGAATATGAAAAAGAAAAATTCTGTCGCAATCAAAGTTTTATCAACTGTAATTAAAGAAAAACTCAACTCGAAAACTACTGTATAATGAAAGAAAAATCGGAAGAAATCTTTGACAAAGAACTTACACCAGAAGTACCGAAAAGAAAAATTAAGGATACACGTGTATTCAAATTTGTTTGGAATCGTTACTTTGTTCTAACGGTTGCGTTTGCTGTTTGGATGATTTTTTTCGACCAAAATTCTTTTTTCGTACATCGCGAGTTGGATAAACAAATCAAATTATTAGAAGTTGATCAACAATATTACCAAGAACACTTGGATACTGAGTCTGAAAAATTAAATCAACTAAATAGTAATCCTGCTGAAATTGAAAGGATTGCAAGAGAAAAGCATTTCTTGAAAAAAGATGATGAAGATATTTTTATCATTCAGCAAGAAAAAGTTACGAAGCCGCAAAATAAAGAAAATGAGTAAGTTATTTGAAAATTTTGATTCTATTTCTGAAAAAGAATGGAAAAATAAAGTTCAAGTCGAGCTAAAAGGTTTAGAATATAATGAAACTTTGGTTTGGGGAACGAACGATCAAATAAATGTAAAACCATTATATACAAAGGATGATGTCGATTATTCGGCTGTACAACCATTACCAAAATCCTCAAAAGATTGGAAAATTATTTCGAAATATACTGGAAATAAAAACCAAGATTACAGCTTTTTGTATGGATATTTGATTAATCAAAATCAAATTGATTCATCGTTAGAACTTCCTAATTATCTAGATTTATTTATTAAATATAATGGAACTTCTGATTTAAAATCGCTTGAAAATCTTCCAAATCTGAAATATTTAGATTTAGATATTTATGGATATTTGGCACAGAATGGACTTTGGCAAAATGATTCAGAAAAAGCATCAAAAGAATTGGTGAAAGAAGCTTTGGCATTGAAAAATTTCGAAAAAGTAATTTCAATTCAAGGAGATGTTTATCAAAATGCTGGAGCAAATCATGTTCAACAAATTGCGATTACACTTGCACATGCAGTAGAATATTTAGAAAATTTTGGAGCTGATATTGCGGACAAAATTTATTTTAAATTTGCTGTTGGAAGTAATTATTTCTTCGAAGTTGCGAAATTAAGAGCATTTCGCTTTTTATGGAAAATGATTTTGGAGCAATATAATAAAGAAAGTGAAGCATTTATTTTCACTTCAACATCCGATCGCAATAAATCTAAATTAGATATTTACAACAACGTTATTCGCTCTACAATAGAAGCTTCTTCGGCTATCTTCGGATCAAGTGACGCTATTTTTGTTGGATCATATGATGAAGTTAATAAAGAGTCTGATTTTGGATTAGAATTAGCCGCAAAACAACAATTATTGTTACAAAAAGAATCTTATTTGAATCAATTTACTGATCCTGCTGCTGGTTCTTTCTACATTGAAAGTTTGACAAATCAAATGGCTGAAAATGCGTTAGAATTGTTTAAAACAATACAAAATGTAGGAGGTTTTGTAAATGCTTTACAAAATGAAACTATTCAAGATTTTATTTACACAAGCGCGAAAAAAGAGCAAAAAGATTTCGATGAGCAAACCATTAAATTAATTGGTGTAAACAAATTTAGAAACCCTGCAGATGTGATTGAGAAATCGCCAAAAGAAAAAGTGGTAAAACAAGCACTTTTTGTTCCGATTGTTCCAACTCGTTTGGCAGAAAAAGAGGAAAAAAAATAGTTTTTACATGAATTGGATGCCAATTTCATTAAAAGAACTTAATAATATAATCGAAACTTCAGTAGCTGTGATGGATACTGAAGTTTTGTGTTTAATAAAATAATATTTTACGTCAAAAAATAACATTTTGAATCCAACTATTTTAACAAAAGAATTTCAAGATTATCTGAAAATAATCGAACATGAAGACATCAAATCTATAGGTTTGAAAAAATCGTTGTTTGAAGAAATTTCTTCTGCTGAAATTGCACAACAATTGAAAGGAATTCAAGTTTCAAAACATAAATTTCCAACACTTTATTCGACAGAAAATATTTATTTTCCGCCTTCAATTAATTTGGAACAAGCAAGTTCAGAAGCCACAGCAAATTATAAATCAACTTTAGTTAAAGGAAAAAATTTGATTGATTTAACCGCAGGTTTTGGAATTGATACCATGGCTTTTGCAAAGAATTTTGACAAAGTATATCACATCGAACAAAATCCTGAATTGAGTGAGATTGTACAACATAATGCTAAAATTTTAGCGCCAAATTTAGAAACCTATACAGGAACTTTTCAGTCTTTTTTTGAAGAAAATCCTACATTAAAATTTGATGTTATTTATCTCGATCCAGCAAGAAGAAATTCGAGCGGAAGAAAATTTATTTTGGAAGATTTAGAGCCAAATATTTTAGAATGGATTCCAACTTTTTCCGAAAAAACAGAGAAAATTATCATCAAGCTTTCGCCTTTATTAGACATCACTTCTACCCTACAACAAATTGATTCAATTTTTGAAATACACATTGTTGCATTAAAAAATGAAGTGAAAGATTTTCTAATCATTTTAGATAAAAATTCTTCAACAAAAAACCCTTTGATAAAAGCTGTTAATTTAGAAAATAATCAATCCGAATTTTCTTTTCATTTTGAAGAAGAATATAGTGCGAATGCAAGTTTTGGAGGAATTCAACGTTATATTTACGAACCAAATGTTGCGATTCTAAAAACTGGTGCTTTCAAATTATTGAGCGAAAAATTCAATCTTCATAAACTTCATCAGAATACTCATTTGTATACTTCGAATGAACTTTTAGAGAATTTTCCTGGAAAAATTTATTTGATTGAAGAAGAAATTAAAAATCCGAAAAAAGAAATTTTAAAAACAAAAGCGAATTTATTAGTCAAAAATTACAATCAGCCAATAGACGTTATCAAGAAAAAATTCAAAATTATTGATGGCGGTACAACAACTTTAATTTTTACTCAAAGCATTGATGGGTTTCATATTCTAAAAACTTCACGAGTTTAGTTGGGTTTCGAAAAAAGTTGTGTTAATTTTATACAACAATTTTCAACCTTAAAAAATTACACTTGAAAATCATCAATAAAATTGAAAACTTTATCTACGGAGAAGCGCTTTCAGATGGCTTAAAAACTTCCTTAGCGATTATCATTCCGCCTATCGTAGCCAGCTTGTTTGGCGATTTATATGCCGGTGTAACGATAAGTCTTGGTGCAGTTTTAGCACACATGACGGATACACCTGGTCCATTTAAAGAACGCCGAAACCTGATGTGGCTTTCCGTGCTCTTGATTTTCCTTGTTTCATATTTCACCAAAACGATTAACAGTTACCCAATATTTCTAGGTATTTGTTTAACACTTATCGTATTCTTTTCTAACATGTTAACCGTTTGGGGACAACGTACAAGTGCGCTTGGAATGGTCATTATGATGTCAATGGTAATGAATATGAATGATTTACGACATGAGTTAAGTCCTCTTCATATTGCACTTTTTGTGACTGCTGGAGCAGCTTGGTACACTATTTTTAGCCTAGCTATTAGTACCTTTCGTCCTTATCGTATGGCGCAGCAAAACTTAGCTGACACAATGATTCATATTTCTGAATACATTCGAATCAAGGCTTCTATGTTTGATAAAGATTCAAATTACGATGATATTATCAAAAAATTAATCGATGAACATGTTGTAATTAACGAAAAACAAAGTTTAGTTCGTGAATTAGTTTTTTCGAACAAAAAATTGGTAAAAGACCAGACACCAATTGGGCGTTCGATTGTGTTTATTTTCTCTGATTTGGTGGATATATTTGAGAATGTAACAGCAAATCAATACGATTATGTAAAAATTCGAGAAGTTTACGGTGATACAAAAGCAATGCGCAAAATCTATAATTTAATGAATAAATTAGCGCATGAGCTTAAAATGATTGCTTATCATATTAACTCGAACAAACGTCCTAAACAACCTACTTTTGACTTTGAAGTTGAGTTGAAAAAGATTGATGATGCCATCAAAGAATTATATGCAGAAGGACAAAAACCAATCGTTTTATCTAAAATTTATATCAATCTAAAGCAAATTGTTTATAAAATAGAGTTTATCCATAAATTTTTCTATGATGATTCGTTCACAGAAAAAAAGAAAAATCCACTGGATCATGCCGAACATTTTGAACCTACAGTTGATTATTCTTTACGAAAATTAAAAGATCATCTGAATCTAAAATCTTCAATTTTTAGACATGCAATTCGTGCATCAATTGTAATGTTATTAGCTTATGGTGTCACGTTTATTATTCCGATGACTTACCATAGTTACTGGATTTTGATGACAGTTTTAGTGATTTTAAAACCTGGTTTTAGCGTAACAAAAAAGCGAAACTTTCAGCGTTTGAAAGGAACAATTGGCGGTGGATTAGTTGGGGTTTTAATATTATTGATTATTCCTCAACACAGTATCCGATTTGCTTTAATGCTTATTTTCATGTTGATGGCTTACACTTTTATTCGTCATAAATATGCAATTGGTACATTTTATTTAACCGCATATATTCTTATTTCGTTTAGTTTTTATTCGCAAAAAGATTCATTGTATATTATTCAAGAACGTTTTATTGACACACTTGTTGGAGGATTTATGGCGTTTATTTCGAGTTATTTGATTTTACCAACTTGGGAAAAAAATAATATGAACGAATATATTCAAAAAGCATTGATTGCAAATTATGAGTTTATTTATTTGGTTTTTAAAAAATTAGCAGACAACGAAGTTTCTACAACTGATTATAAGTTAGCTAGAAAAGATGTTTTTATTGCAATGGCAAATATTAATTCAGTTTTTCAACGTGTAATTTCTGAACCGAAAGGAAAACAAGAAAATGCTAACGTACTGAATAAATTCACCATTTTCAACCAGTCATTTGTCTCATATTCAGTTGGTTTAGTTAAAATTTTAAAGAAAAACAATTCTGTTATTTTAACTTCAGAACACATTCGATTGATGAAGAAAATTTTGCAATTATTGTTACAAAACATTCGGCTTTATGGCGAATATGAAACAGAAAATTTACCTAAAACAATAGAATTTGGAGAAAAAACTGTTGCATATACTGAAATTGAAACAGAGGCTTTGCAAAATGATTCTGAACTGATTGAAGATCTATTAGAGTATTTATACGAGATTGCTTACGATTTCACAAAAGTTGGTCACGTTTTTGTGAAAGAACAACCGTTAAAAGAATAATAAATGACAATCATTCAACTGTTTAAAAATCTACGTCCATTTGTAAAACCTTATCGTTCTTTGGTTGTCGCAACTTTGCTCCTAACCTTAGTTGGATCTTTTACGTCACAGGTAAACGCCCTTATTTTACAGTATACCGTAGATTCTATAAATGGTTTGGTTGAAGCTGGAAAAGGATTAAAAGAAGGTCTGAAAATCATTTCGTTTATTTCAATTGTTTTGATGACAAAAGAAATCTTGAATGCTTTTATCACATTTGGTCAAAAATATTATGGTGAAAAGCTTAGAATCTTAGTTTCACAAGATTTAGCACAAACCATTATCGAAAAGATTTTGACGTATAGAATGGCATTTTATACAAATCAAGATAATCAAGCAGGAAAACTTCAAACCCGTATTGACAGAGGAATTGAAAGTTTGACACGTTTAGTTCAAAACTTTTTTATCGATATTCTTCCACTTTTTGCCAATTCAATTGTTGCTTTAATTTTAATGTTCAATGCTAATTTTTATGTTGGATTGGTTGGACTTTGTATCGTTCCGATTTATTTCATTATTACACAACAACAAGCTAAAAAGCTGAGTGGTCGGCGACGTAACCTAAGAGGTTATCGTGAACAAAAATCGCAAGGAATTATCAGCATAATTAATTCTATTACAGTTATTAAATCGTTTAACCGAGAAGATATCGAAGGTAAAAAACAACTTGATTTACAAAAAGAATTGACTAATAATCAAATGCAAACACGCAAAACAAGTTTCTTTTTTGATGGTTTAAAATCCTTTATCGAGCAATTTGGTGTAGTGATTATCATCATTTTAACTTCATATTTGGTTCTTGATGGACAAATGACAATTGGCGCAAGTATGTTCCATATTTTGTTGTTCAACAACGTTTCGGCTCCTATTCGTCAACTGCATCGTATTTATGATGAAATGAATGATGCGATGATATATTCCGAAAGTTTCTTTGCAATTTTAAAAGCGGATGACGAAAAAGAATCATCTGGAAATTACATTCCAACAAAATTAAAAGGTAAATTCGAAATCCAAAATGTTGAATTTTCTTATCCAAATGGTTACAAAGCCTTAAAAAATATAAACATGACAATTCAGCCCAATAAAATTACAGCTTTGGTTGGTTTGTCTGGCGCGGGAAAAAGTACAGTTATCAATCTATTGGATAAATTTTATCAACCTGATTCTGGAAAAATTCTACTTGATGGAATTGATTTAGAAGAATATGACACACAATTTTTACGCGATAATATTGGATTGGTTTTACAAAAAAATCACATTTTTAATGGAACGATTGAAGAAAATATTCGTTATGGAAATGTAAACGCAACTTTTGAAGAAATAGAAGATGCTGCAAAACGCGCTTATATTCATGAACAAATTATGGACTTGCCAGAAGGTTATCAATCCAAAGCCTTATTGTTATCTGGCGGTCAACAACAACGCATCGCCATAGCACGTATGTTTCTCAAAAATCCACCAATTATTTTTCTAGACGAACCTACTGCAAGTTTGGATGCAATTGCGACAGAACAGATTAAAAATAGTTTGGATGCCATCAAAAAAGATCGAACAGTTATCATTATTTCGCATAGTATTTCACAAATTATCGATGCCGATTATACGTACGTGATGAAACAAGGCGAAGTTGTAGAACACGGGATTCATGAAGATGTCTACAAAATGAACGGCACTTATAAAGAGATTTTTGATGCAATGGCAAAAAGCTTAAACATTGAAAAAATTGCCAAAACTTTTGACGATGAAGAAGAAGAAAATTATTAGGAATAAATCTATTATAAAACATTATAAATCACTATCTTTAAAGAGGTAATAGGATAGCGTATGAAAAAATTAGTTTATTTTATAGTTGGGGTATTGTTTTTTACCCAATCTTGCGAGCAAAAAAAAGAAGCTCCAAAAGAATTAGCACTTAATACGGTAACTTACGAAAATGCTTTAGACGTTCCTGTAAACAAAGTTGGTGTTCTCATTAACATAGATTCTCTTGGTTTTTTTGATCATAATTCTCAAAATTTAGATCAAAACATTGATTCAAAATCAATTGAAAATCAGCTTAAACAAATAAATTCTAAATTTGATATTGTAAAAATAATTCGTGATAAATCTGAGAAAATATTAAACGATAACAAGTATACTTATCAAATGATTGATAAATTTGATAAAAACTTAGTTCCAAATGAATTAATCACAAAGGAAAATGTAAATCAAGTTAAATTTAATGATTTAAAAAAAGCGATTAATCAAGATGATTTAGTTTTGATTAATGTAAAATCGGGTCTTGATTATGATCCTGCCAACAAACAGAAATACATCGCAAAAACATATGTCTATATTAATATTTTAGACCTTAAAAATAATGCTTTAAAATATAGCGAAACAATTGGTGGAACTAAATATATAGACGAAACAATCAATAAAAGTACGACGGATTATTTAGAGAAAATGATGAAAGAATCATTAAACGAAACGTTGGATATTATTGATAATAAATATTAAATACATTGAACTATGCGCCATTTTTTTGGCAACTTTTGGAAGTCCTGAACCCTTAAAAAGTTTCAGGATTTTTATTTTTAATGACATTCTAATATTGACTTTTATTCATGGTATATTTTTTGTTAATTTTATGCTAAAATTATAGGATGCCTATTATACGATATTTATCTTTTATTCCATTATTGACTTCTATTTCGGGATTTGCACAACAATTGATTGATCCGCAACTTCGATTGCCTGTTGAAAAAGCGATTGAGTCGAGTTACGAATTAAAAAATAAACAATTGGAAGTCGAGAAAAACAATTACCAATATAACGAAGTAAAAGGTAAACAACAACCAAGTTTATCTGCAATTGCGCTGGGTGGTTATCTAAACTCGAACGGAATTATCGATATTCCAACCAAATCAATCGATATTTTGTCCACAGAATTGTTTTCGGGTAATCAAAAATTCAATACCTCTGCAGGATTATTTACTGTTGGAGTTAACGCCACTCAAATTATATTTTCGGGATTACAAATTCCAAATGCGTTGAATGCTATTCAGGAAAAAAGTACTGCTTTAGATTATTTGAAAGAAGCCGAAAAAGAAACTATAACCAAAGATATTTTACAAACTTATGATCAATTGATGTTATTGGTCAAAGTAGAAGAATTAATTTCAAATTCTGCAAAACGATTGGATAAAGAACATCTTAAAGTGCAGAAAGCAATTCAAAATGGTTTAGCTATTCCATACGATCGGGAAAAAATAAAATTAGCAATTCTAGAGTTAGAAGCCCGACAAGTAGAATTGAACGGTAATCGACAATTGCTATACAAAAAATTAGAAATGTTGACGCATCTATCTGAACAAGATCTTCAACAAATTCAATATGAACTTACCCCAATTGACATTCTTGCTTCAAGCTATACTTTAGAAAATAAAAAAGAGTTGAAAGCACTTGAACACTCTGTGAAAGCTTACGAATTTTTATATCAAAAAGAAAAAGGTTCGCACTTACCACAAGTTTTTGCATTCGTGAACACCAATTATACGTCAATTTTGGGAAGTCGTTTCAAATTAAAAGATGGTGATATATTAGGTGATGTTAATTTGAAAATGAACCAATTTTCGATGTTTCCTAATATTTTGATTGGTATTGGCGCAAAATGGGAATTGTTGGATGGCGGACAACATAAAAATAAATTAGCACAAGCAAAAACTGACATTTTAATAAATGAAAACAAGTTACAAGATTCCCAAGAAAAACTGAATTTATTATTAAGTAAAAACAAAATTGATTACGAAACTTCTACTGAAAAATTGAAAGTAAAGGCGGTTTCAAGTTGCTA
>NZ_DLJR01000053.1:0-11173 GCF_002484365.1 Empedobacter sp. UBA7611 | reverse complement strand
TCAAATTAATCAAATTAATCAAAATAATAATACAATAATATTAAATAAAAACTCTACTTTTAAGTGTTCTTAACAAGGGGGAGATTACATTGTATTCTCATTATCTTTTAAAACCTCCTCTTTAACTTTTCCTTGTAAAAAAGCTTCATTACATATAGGATATATAAAATTTGATGTTCCATAACCATCAAAACGCGTAGAACATCCGCTATTATTATACATTGTCAGTTTTGTGTAATTTTCACTTTCCTTTTTTAAATTTTTATACGTTTCAGTTACGTATTTATATAATACAGATTTTCCATTTATTGTATTAATTTGCCACCCAGGATTGTTTGTTATTATCCTTTGTTTTCCAGCTAATTTAGTATCTCCTTTAGTAAAATTTGAGGTATAAAAAGTTCTGAATTGATTTTCACCATATAAGGTTCCACTTTCTTTTGTTGTTTCTGGAATCGCATAAGTATAATCTCTAGTAATCGTATTATTATTGTTATCATCAAGAGTAATGTTTTTAACTCTTATAGTTCCTATAGATTCATTATGTTCAGGTACAATAAAAGTTTCTCTTTCAATCCATGATAATGTTGCGTAACAATCAATAGATTTTTCAGTTAAATGATCATAACCTTTTTCAATAGACATTTTAAAACTTTTACCTTCAATATCTGATGCTTTGTAAGGCGTTCCATTTCCCAATGTATATTGATAAGGATTTTTTATTATGTTTTGATTAGTAGATTTATTTAGAACGGATAAATAACAATTTCCAACTGTTTCTACTCCTGAACCATTATCATTATCTCCTGTGAAATTTAGTTTAACATCATATATTCGTATATTATTTCCTTTTCTCGCCTCAAAATCTAAATAATCATATGTAGACCTAGTATTATAAGTTTTTTCTACATGATAAATAATAGAATCAACACTTTCTTTCTTAAAATATTGATCAGCTTCATATTTAATAGTTAAACTTCCTTTTGTTGGGTATATAATCTTTTTTAGATTTCCTATGATTCCATATTCAAGATTAGGTTTTTTATCAGCTCCTCCATAAAAAGATGTATTCCCTTTAAAGTTAGTTATGGTAGCTGCTGGGATAGAAGACATCTGTCCGCTTTTACCATTATAAACCCCCCAATAATCTTGCGCAAAAGAGAAACGATTAATTAATGGTTTTTCTTCATAATATTCTAATCTATATTTTTGATTAGAAAATATCTCTTCAATCTCTTCTAATTTTAATCGTTTATCAATACCTTTAATTAATCTACTATCAATTAAGTTCATTTGCCTTGTTAAATCTTGATGAATATCAAGCGAAGGAGAAACAAAATAATTTGCGGTTTGGTTTAACTTAAATTTTTTAATAGGTTTACCATTATAGTCTATTACAATAATTTCTTCTAAAAAAACTTCTCCTGGTAAATCTTGTCGTTCTTTTTTACTATTATTTACATTATAATTAAATTCAATTGCATTATTCTCATACTTTATCCTTTTTAATACAGGTTCATTTGAAGATGAATAATACAAGCAAAAAGGCGATATATTAGGACCTGAACCTTGCGAATCATCATTAAAATAATTAACTGCTTTTATTTCATCAACTTTTTTTTGTTCTGAAAAACCAGTAGCAAACATGGTATGCGCAGGATGTTCATATTCATATTTAATTATTTTTTTATTTTTGGTTAAAATTTTTTCTAATATATATGTAGAATTTGAAGCTTCGGCCAAAACTGAGGCACAAGTGTTATAGTTATAACTTGACATTGGACTTGAAAAGAAAAATTCATTTCCTTGATCATCTATAATTATTATTGTACCATCTTGCTTTTTAATTTCAATAGGATAATATGGGATAGTAATTCCTTTTGAATTTTTAGAATCAATAATAAATTTCCCTGAATAGTTTCCAATACTATAAGAATAAATATCTGGTTTATATTCTTCTATTGGTTCCATCCCATTTCCTACTGCGGCCATTGCAATCTGATAAGAAGGATTGTCTGCACTTGTAACATCATTAGGATAAAATGTTCCTGGATCAAATATTTCTCTTGTATTATAGTAATCTTTGGCTCCTACAACTTGCATTGTCAATGATGGACCTGCATTAAGATTCCAACCTAAACCTACTCTTGAAGCTATTTCATCTACTTTAACACCTGCTGTTGAGTAATCTAACTGTATAGGTATAGTTAATCCATCAACCTGAATTGTGTAAATAGGGATATTAAAGTTTGCTACACCTGTATAACTACCTGCAGGAATATCAACGAATTTTGCAAATGCATATGCTTCAGGTGTTTTAGGATATAAATCTATATTATAATTATTACTATTTTCTCCTATACTCACCTGTCCAAAAACATTTCCTACAGCTAATAAAATAAATAGCACTATTTTTTTCTTCATAATTACTTTTTAATAATTTTAATAGATTCGGTTTGGTTGTCGGTTTTGATTTTTAGGATGTAAACACCAGCTGGATAATTCCCTAACGAAATTGGTGTTGAACGATACTTCACCTCTTTAGTTTGCAAATGTTGACCGGTTAAATTATAAACTTCAATTATTGCTTTTTCAAACTCTTTGTTGATTAAAACATTTACAAAGTCACGTGTAGGATTTGGGTAAGTTTCAACGTATACTCGTTTGATATCATCTTCTTCTTTTCCGAGTTTCACTAAATAAAAATCCGATTGACCTTTGTTTCCTTTAGCTTGTTGAGTAGAATTTCCAAATAGAATGATTGAGCCATCACGAGTGGTGATTGCTTTTTCGAGATAATTGAATCCCTCTTCTCCAAACTGTTTGTTCCAAACCTTTGAACCATTTTCATCAAAAGATTGAGTGATGTAATAACTCTCGATAGAATGATTGTTACTTTTTAATTGCCCTAACGTAGAGATTTTATTCGCTGTTAGAAGAAATTTATTATCAATTAATTTGATTTCTGTAATAGTCAAATCATTATCTATTTCTAATTCGGTTGTTTTTTGAGTTTGAAAAGTAAAATCGGTTTGAATAACCTTTGGGTTTAACTTATTTTCAGCCTTTTCTAGAATAGAAAACAAATAACCATTTTCATGTTCTTGAAATGAAATCAACTGATTTTCTGAATTTAAATTTAAATTCTGTTCAGAGATTATTTCTCCTTTTTGAGTAATCTGAACTATCCAAGCTCCATTAGAAGTTTGATCTATCGTTTTATTTCCACTTATAGGAGAGTTCGAATTGCCAACTAAAACAAAACCGTCTTTCGTTTCTATAACCGATTTGATTTTATCATCAAATGATCCACCATACGTTTTTTCCCAAAGGATTTCTCCTTTTTCATTTAGTTTGATGATGTAATAATCGTTTCCTCCAAAATTCTCGCTCTTTTTGTACTGAGAAGGTGTTGAGTTAGAATTAGCAGCTATTAAATATCCTTTATCTTTTGTTCGAATAATTTCTACAGGAATGTCATTCCCATTTCCGCCAAAAGAATTTTGCCATTGTGTTTTTCCTTGTGCATCAATTTTTATAACCCAAATATCTTCGTTCCCTTGGTTTTCACTTATTTTATCGCCAGATTTTGAAGATGTAGAAGCCCCTGCTAAAACATAACCACCGTCAGAAGTAGATTGAGCTGCATATAAAAAATCTGAACCATTTCCTCCAAAAGAATTTTGCCATTCTTGTTGACCGTTCTCATCCATTTTCCAAATGAAATAGTCTAAACTTCCTTGATTTTTCTTTTGAATATCTCCTATTGTATTAGAAGCAGAACTCCCTAAAATCAAGAAACCATAATCGGGTGTAGAAATCGCATTGTATAAATATTCTGCTTGTTCTCCTCCTATAGACTTTTCCCACATTATATCTTGTTGTGCTGAAATAGTATACATAGAAAATAAACAGAATACCGACAGTAGAGTTTTTCTCATATATCAATATTTACTTTTTTGCAAAAATAGTCTTTTTTACTATATTGACATTATAACGAAATCTATTCTATATCAATAATGTAATTTATATTTTCAATTTTACAAATCTCAAACAATTATCTAAAAATAAATTACGGTTTTACGTAAAATAAAATCCAAAAAAATAATTTCCCTACTATAGTAATTACATTTAAAAGAATTGCACGCCAAAAAACATCAAAATAGAAAAGGAGCTAATTAATAGCTCCTTTTTTATTTTGGAAAGTTTTTTTGCTAATTATTGTTTAGTAAATTAATATGCTTTCGCATATAAAACTCTGTATTTTGCAGGTTTTCCAGAGAAAACATCAACTCCTTCTGTAGGCGTTTCAAAAGCTTGAGGAATACAACGAATTGTTGCTTTCGTCGCATTTTTTACCGCTTCTTCTGTTTCTTCTGTTCCGTCCCATAAAGCTGAAACAAAACCACCTTTATTTTCGATAATATCTTTGAACTCTTCAAAAGTTGTTGCTTCTGTTGTATGAGTATCTCTAAAATCTGACGCTTTTTGGAATAAATTAGTTTGAATATCTTCTAATAATTTCTCTACTTCAGTTGACACATTATCCAACGCAATAAATTGTTTTTCTAATGTATCACGACGAGCAACCTCAACATGACCTTTTTCTAAATCTTTTGGTCCAATTGCAATTCGTACAGGAACACCTTTCAATTCGTATTCAGCAAATTTCCAACCTGGTTTCGTTTTATCATCATCATCAAATTTGATCGAAATTCCTTTCGCTTTCAATTCTGATGAAAATTTATCCACTACTTGACGAATTTCTTCTAATTGTTCTTCTGTTTTATAAATTGGAACAACAACAATCTGAATTGGTGCCAATTTTGGAGGTAAAACTAATCCTAAATCATCAGAATGCGTCATAATTAATGCACCCATCAAACGAGTAGAAACTCCCCAAGAAGTTGCCCAAACATATTCTTGTTTTCCTTCTTTGCTTGCGAATTTAACATCAAAAGCTTTTGCAAAGTTTTGCCCTAAAAAGTGAGAAGTTCCCGCTTGTAAAGCTTTACCATCTTGCATCAACGCTTCGATTGTATAGGTATCATCAGCACCCGCAAAACGCTCAGAATCTGACTTTCTTCCTTTTACAACTGGAATTGCCATAAAATTCTCTACAACATCTGCATAAACCTCTTGCATTTGTTGTGCTTCCACAATTGCTTCATCTTTTGTTTCATGAGCCGTATGTCCTTCTTGCCATAAAAACTCGGCAGTTCTCAAAAACAAACGCGTACGCATTTCCCAACGCACAACATTTGCCCATTGATTAATCAAAATTGGTAAATCGCGGTACGACTGAATCCAACCTTTGTATGTACTCCAAATAATTGCTTCTGAAGTAGGACGAACAATTAATTCTTCTTCCAATTTTGCTTCTGGATCTACAATTAATTTTCCTTTGTTATCAGGATCATTTTTCAATCGATAATGTGTTACAACCGCACATTCTTTCGCAAAACCTTCTGCGTTTTTTTCTTCGGCTTCGAATAAACTTTTAGGAACAAATAAGGGGAAATAAGCATTTTGATGACCTGTTTCTTTAAATCTTTTGTCTAATTCTGCTTGTAGTTTTTCCCAAATAGCATAGCCATATGGTTTGATCACCATACACCCTCTAACCTTCGAATTCTCAGCTAAATTTGCTTTTACAACAAGCTCATTGTACCACTTAGAATAATCCTCAGCACGAGTTGTTAATTTTGCCATAATCTTTTATATTTGTTGATAAGTTTCGTATCTTTACTTGGCATAAAAATTGCCTTTAAATTTATGCAAATTTAATTATTACAAACGATGTAAATTTATAATTATGAACAAAGTTTATAAAATTTCTGCAACTACATTAATTCTTGTGGCTGCATTAGGAATTTCATCTTGTTCGACTTATCAACCAAGTGGTTACGAAAGCGACGGAGTTTACTATAATCCGAAAACAGATAAAACCTATCAACAAGCTCAACTACAACATGGTAACGAGCAAGGAGAACAAGAAAATAAAGGGGAAATAAAAATTGGTAGTCCATACTTCGATGCAGAAGGAAATGGTGCTGAACAATTTTATTACCAAGATGATGTTGATAGCACAAATGATAATACTCAATCTAAATCAGCAACCAAAGTTAAAATTAACGGATATGGTTTAGGTGGTTACAATTATTTTGGAAACAACGACTATACATTAACTTATAACGGATCGAGTAATTATAACTGGGGACGTAATGATGGTGTAGAAATTAATATCTGGAACAACTATCCTTGGTACAGCTACGGATGGGGAGGTTTCTATAATCCATATCGTTGGGGATATTACAATCCTTGGTATGGTGGATGGTACGGAAACGGATTTGGTATTTCATTCGGATGGGGATGGAACGATCCATGGTATAATGGATATTATGGTTGGGGTTGGAATAGACCTTACTACGGTGGATATTACGGAGGTTACTACGGATGGAACAATTGGTACGGATATCCTGGTTATTATGGATATGGATATGGATACAATCGTCCAAGAGGAATTTATTCTCAACCAGGTTACAGAAATGGTGGTCGTTTAAATAACACGATTAATTCTACTCGTCCTGTTGGAAGTTTAAATGGTAGAAACAACCAAATCTCTACAGGTTTAAGACCAACTCGTGATAATACAATTAACAATACAACACGTCCAACTCGTGAAGTAAGACCGACACAAACACAACAGCCTACTTACAACACAAGACCGACTCGCGAAGCGCAACAATACCAACAACCAACGAGAAGCTATGAAAGAACAAATAGCATGAACAATTCTCGCCCATCATATTCTACACCTTCTCCAAGTAGAGGTAGTAGTATGAGTAGCGGAAGCATGGGAGGTGGTTCTCGCGGAAGTAGCACAGGAGGAGGCTCTCGTGGTGGAGGAAGAAGATAACTAGATTTAGATCATATAAAAATGAAAAAAATATTATTAAGCCTTTGTACCTTAGCTGGTACATTGGCTTTTGCACAACAGAACAAAGGATACGAAACTCAGTATTCTACAAATGCTATAAATTTATATTCGCAAGATATTAACAGCGGAAATGCTAAATATATTGGTGTTGGTGGAGCTGTTGGTGCATTAGGAAGTGACATTACTTCTGTCGAGCAAAACCCTGCTGGATTAGGAGTAGCAATTAACTCTGATGTCCAAGTAACAGCTGGTGTTTCTACTTTTAGCAACAAAACTAATTTCGGAACAAATATCAAAGAATCTGAAAGCAATTTTGATTTCCAACAATTTGGAGGAACATTTGTTTTTGCAAATGAAGCTTCAAAATGGAATCGTTTCACAGTTGGTGTCGCTTATCTTAATCAGCGTTTAGACAATTATTCATCAATTGGAACAAATGAAGGTATTAAATTTTCTGAACCAAATGGAACTTTCAATGGTTACATTAAAGATATTGATGGATACAAATCTAAATTCTCTGTTAATTTAGGAACAAGTTATGACGACAAAATTTATTTGGGGTTTGGATTAAACTTCCACGAAACTAACTATTCGGGTTACGAACAATATGCAGAGCGTGATGACGAGAATGGAAAAACCTACGTATACAATGCAGATGGAGCTCCATATAGTGAAATTGGGCAAGGATTTTCTTTCTCTTTAGGTGCTATTTATAAAGTGAATCACAATGTACGTTTAGGTGCGGCTTATCATTCTCCAGTTTGGTACAATGTTTCGGAAGATTATTATGCAGCAAACTTCATCAATAACGGAACTGCTGTAGATTCTTATTATATGTATTCTTCTGATTATGATATGACTCGTGGTGGACGTCTTGTAGGAAGTTTAGGTTTTGTTGTGGGTAAAAATTTATCTCTGGGTGCTGATTATACCTATCACATGAACAATGATACAAAATTAAAACCATCACAATATTTTAATTCTTCTAATAATTTTATCAATGATTTTGTAAAAAATTCAAGTGAAGTTAGAGTTGGTGCGGAATACCGTGTAGATCGTTTCAAAGTAAGAGCTGGTTATAATTATATAACTTCTCCTTACAAAGATTTTACGATGGATATTGCGAACGAAAATAATGTTGTAACAAACGCTGCTGTTTTATCGAAAGCATTTCAAGGAGATATTAATCGTGCAAGTTTTGGTTTAGGATATGATTTTGGAGGATTCTATATAGATGCAGCTTATCAATATCAAACTCAAAAATATCAACAATTGATTGGTGGAACAGATTATATTAATATTAATAATGAATTTGTTTCTTTACCTAATACTTATGCTCCAAAAGTTAAATTAGACAACAATTTATTCTTATTGACATTAGGTTGGCAATTCTAATAAAAAAAATAGATATAAAAAAAATCGGATGAAATTCATCCGATTTTTTTGTAGTACTAAATATTAACTTATCATAGTTTTAAACAAAAACTATTAGTTTATTCTTTTGATAGAAGACATTCCAGAAGTGCTCACTTTCGTTTTCAAACCATTTTCGTCTACATAACGAACAGAACTCGCTCCAGAACTATCAGCAGTCAAACTATTCACAGCCCAAACTGTTGTAGAACTTGCTCCAGAACAATCAACTATTACATTTGCAGCTTTTAAATCTTTTCCTATAAAAGAAGAAGCTCCCGAAACCGAAATGTTTAAATCCTGTACATTTCCAGAAATTTTCATACTTGATGCACCAGAATTATCAACCGAAATAGAATTAGAAACTACATCTAATTTTAAATTACTAGCTCCTGATAAATCAACCGCCATTTTTTCTACTTTCTGCGTTGGCAAAACGGTAACACTCGTTGCACCTGATAGATCAAACGAACGTAATTTTTGATGAGGGAATTTAATTTTAATAGAAGAATTTTTCAAGTTTACGGTTCCATTAATTTTCATAACCAAAACACCATTTTTCACTTCAGTCGTGATTCTATTCATAATATTATCTGGCGCTTCAACCGAAATTTGACCATTATAATTACCATCCTCGACTGTAACACTTATTGCGCTACTTACGTCAATTCCTTCAAAAGAAGCAACTTTACGCGTTTCCGTTACTGTATTACTACTCGCTTCTACTCGATCTAAATAATTAGAAGCTGGTGATTTAGAATTTAAATCAACCGAACAACTCGCAAATCCTAACGAACTGAATATTAAAATTGGAAGAAAAATGTATTTCATATAGATGTCTTTTATTATATAGACGCATTAACTTCTAAAAAGTTACAAAAAATATTCACTTTATTTATCATTCTAAATCAATCCGTCATAAATATTTAGTAATTTCGCTAACTATGAAAATCATCAGTTACAATGTAAATGGAATTCGCGCTGCGATGACGAAAGGTTTGGTTGAATGGTTAGAGGCTGCACAACCAGATGTTTTATGTATTCAAGAAACAAAAGCAATGCAAGAACAAGTGGACACAAAACCGTTTGAGGAATTGGGTTATCACATTTATTGGCATGCAGCAGAGAAAAAAGGATACAGCGGAGTGGCTATTTTCTCGAAAATAAAACCAAATCATGTACAAATAGGAACTGGAATAGATTATATTGACAGAGAAGGTCGCGTTTTGCGACTTGATTTTGACAATGTTTCGGTAATTAGTTTGTATTTGCCAAGTGGAACAAATATTGATCGATTAGACTTTAAATTACAATTTTGCGAAGATTTTAAAGATTATATCAAAGAACTTAAAATCTCTCATCCAAACATTGTAATTTGTGGCGATTATAACATTTGTCACGAAGCAATTGATATTCACGATCCTGTTCGTAATGCAAAAGTTTCTGGTTTTTTACCTGTCGAAAGAGAATGGATGACTGCTTTTCTTGATGAATGTAATATGATTGATTCTTTTCGTTATTTTGTAAAAGAACCTCATCATTATTCGTGGTGGTCTTACCGTGCAAATGCGCGCAATAATAACAAAGGTTGGAGAATCGATTACAATATGGTGAGTAATACATTAGAAAAAAATATGACGCGTGCCACGATTTTACCAGAAGCAAAGCACTCAGATCATTGTCCTGTTTTATTAGAATTAGACGTTTAAGATTATATAAATGAAAAAAATTGTACTTTGTTGTTTAACACTTTTTGCAATTGCAAGTTGCGTTCCTCAGAAACAACACCAAGAATTGGAAGCTAATTATTACAGAGCTTTAGACGATCAATCAAATACATCTAAAGATTTGACATTAGCTAATTTGAAAATCGAAACTCTTGAAAAAGATTTAGCAAAAGCTAAAAGCGAATTATACATCAAAGATACAGCTTTGACAAATGCGCAAGCTATGATTAGAATGGCTCAAAAAGAACATGATACTAATTTGCAAGAATTGTATTCTGCATTGAATAGTTCTGGAGAAAAATCAAAACTTTTCTATACTCAATTAAACGAAAAAGAAAAGCAAGTTGCAGAATTAACTCAAAAAGTAAAAGATTTAGATGCTAAGATTGATCAAAAAGATACAGAAATCTTCAATCTAAAAAGACAAATCTTAACACAAGAGATTAACCAAAAGGTTTCGGAAGCAACAGCTACGCCTCCTAAAACAACAACTCCAGCAAAACCAAAAACAACAACAAAAAAGTAAATATAAAAGTCTTATCATAATTGGTAAGACTTTTTTTATTCTTTAAATCGAAGTAACTTTGCAAGAACTAAAAAGTTTTAATGAAAGTTATTTGCGAAACAAAAAGTTTGGTCTTACGAGAGTTTTTTGAGATTGATGCATTCGAATTATTTCAATTAAATTCTGACAAAGAATTGATGAAAATCGTCAACGAAAAACCGTATAAATCTGAAGACGAAGCGAAGTTTTTTATCGAAAATATGGAGAAACATTACCAAGAATATGGTTTTGGTCTTTGGGGTGTTCACGAGAAAAAAAGCGGACGATTTGTTGGTTGGGGAGGTTTGCGCCAAACAAAATACGGCGCAGTTATCAACATTCGTCTGAAACGCAAATTTCAGAACAAAGGTTACGGAACAGAAGTTTTGAATGCAATTGTTGATTACGCAAAAAATGAATTGAAATTAGATAAAATTGCTGCAAAAGCAAATGTAAATCAACCCGAAACGTTGAAACTTTTACAAAAATCTAAACTTCAACAATCAGAAGAAAACGAATTAATTTATAGACACTATCCCACGAAGTGTG
>NZ_DLJR01000016.1:0-19934 GCF_002484365.1 Empedobacter sp. UBA7611 | reverse complement strand
CGTCGCCAGTTTTTATTAAAATCCTCAAGATGTTATCTTGAGGATTTTTTATCGAATTATCAGGATGTAAACCTGATTAAAAATACAAAAATATTAGGGTGATTATTACGAAAGGGCTCACCTCTTCCCATTCCGAACAGAGAAGTTAAGCCTTTCAGTGCCGATGGTACTGCTATTGCGGGAGAGTAGGTCATCGCCAGTTTTTATTCTAACCTCAAGATTTATTTCTTGAGGTTTTATGTTTTAAATTTTTAGTTAACTAGAAAGTATTCTGATAATTTTTAAATCATTCAACTAAATATCATGATTAAGTTTCATTCTTATTTTAGGATTAACAAATTAAAAGTGAGCTTGAAGATTTTAAATCAAAAAAATTCCGAACATTTTAAGATGTAATTATGTTAAATGAATATTTTCTTATTTAATGATTAATTACTTAGTTGCTTGATAATAGTCTCAGTTACTTTTTGATAATTTCGGTTAAAGAGATGATTACCACCCAAAGAAATTATATTTTTATTGGTTAAAGTAATTTTATTGAAGGGATAATTTTTTCCATAATCACTTAAAATAATAGATAAATGTAAGTTAGGTAATTGATTAATTTCTGGAATTGTATTCCATTTTCCGCTTACATTTTCAAAAATTAAATTTTTATAATGAATCTCAAGATCAGCAGTTTCATACGGATCTAAAAGAATAAGTTGATGTATTCTGTCTTTGGTTTTTGTAGGAAGTTGATTGATAATAAATGGAATTGCATCAGCGCCAAAAGAATAGCCGATAAATACAACTTCTTGATTTTTGTGATATTTGAACTTTTCTTCCAAAAATTGACTTAATATTTCAGCCGTTTTTTTAGGATCTCTTTCGTTCCAAAAATAAACTTTAGAATTTAATGCATAAATATCATAACCTTTTTGATGTAGATTCTTACAAATTGATTTTGAAAAAGGTCCTAATCCAGCATCTCCACTTAAATAAAACAAGATAGGTTTAGTTTCATTTTTATTTTCCCATATTTTAAGCGGTAAAGGATCTTTGATATCTATATCATCTCCTTTTGTACGAATGATATACAAACCAATTGAAGTGATAATCAATCCAAATAATATGAAATATTTAGTTTTCATCTTGAGTTTTCATAACTTTATTTAACGCTTGTGGAAGTTGAAGAAGTTCCACTTCACTAGCATAAATGATGTATTTATTGATCCAATAACTGGCGTATTTTTCCTTGAAATTGCGCATTGTTTGATATTGTTTAAACGTCCCAATTCGTTGATAAGCAAATTTCATTAGTTGTTCTGCAATACTATTTGGTTTATCTAAACCAGCTAATGGAGTTAAACCAATGTTGATGTATTTCTTTTGATTCTCTTTGGCGTGATTAATTAATGCAATTATCACTGCATCCATACTACCATTTGGCGAATCGACAGTTCTGCGAAACAAATCGTAAGTCATTTCGTCATTTGCATAATCTGGTATCACATTCAGAAATGTTACTACTTTATTTTCTTCATTTCTCAGCGTAATAATAGTCTGACTTTTTAATATTTCTCTGTCAAATTTGCCTTCAGCAAATACAATTTCTCTTTTATCAAATTCTTTTAACCATTCATTTGAAACAGATTCAATTTCATTTAAAAATTCTTGTGTCAAAGGAGGTAGAATAACCTCTGTTTTAAAACCTTTTATCTCTAAAGTATTCAATGCATTTCGCATCGATTTGCGTTCTTTTCCTTGAAGATTAAAGGAATTAACCTCAATAATTCCTTCTTGTCCAATTAATAAATGTTGTTTTTTAAACTTTTTGAAATCAATTAAATCATTTTCCGAAACTCGATAATAAGCAGTTTTCAAACCTTTTGTTTTACAATAATTTTCGAATTCTGAAATTAAATCTGATTTATACTTTGCATCACAAACAACATTATCCAAAACAATAGCAAAATTTAAACCGATTTTATACGCGACAAAACCATTAATATTTGAAGAAAAATAAAGTGTTTTATCATCCATTAATTTAAAATAATCTAATGCTGAATTTCCATATTTTTCGACAATTTCTTCTGCTTCTTCATAGTCCTGAATATCTTTTGTGTTATAATTTTTAGCTCTAAAAAATGCTAAAATCAATAATATCCAAGAACTAAATCCAAAAAAAGATATTGATGTCTTTAAAATCTTCGGCAAAGGTTGTTCTCGGAACTAAATTGTTTTCGCTGAATAATAAGAAGTTTTGAAATGTATAATAAAAAGCTTGATTCCAAGAGAAATCTACACCAAAATGACGTTTATCAATGAAATAAAAACTTAAAACATTGAAAATAAAAATTGCAAAAAATGCCATTAAAAAAATAGAGAATCCTTGTCTTAATCGTTTCAAATTTGTTTTCAATGGATATTGATTCCTGCTGTAAATTAATAGCACGATTGTGAAAAATGCGAATCCAGCTTCTTCGTAATCCAATGCTTTGAATATATTTCCAAAAAATGAAAGTATGGCAAATATTAAAGCAAAAATCCATGCAGATTTTAATCCTTTGATGAGATAAGATGAAGTAATCAATAAAGCAATTCCGACAAATAGAATCATCAATTTTGAAAGATGCATGAATTCGATTGGTAAATACAATTTTTCGAAATGCAAACGTTCTGCAAGAGGAGGAGTGATGACTGAAATTATATTAATCATTCCTAATGTAAAAATCATAACAGCAGGAAAAATTCGTGCAAATAGTTTTCTTCCACGCCACATAAAACTCAAACATCCAAAACCTAAAGGCAGCCAAAATTCGAAAACGCGGTACAATAAAGTTGTAGCTAAACCTTGGTTATGAGAATAGCCGAATTGTGTTAAAATATACACCATCGTAAATTCTACAGCACCCAAACCTCTCAAAAAAGGCGAAATAATCATCAATAAAACAGAAATCGTATAAGCCAAAGCTGCTGCATCAAAAGTGGGTTGAATACCTAACGCTAACATTGCGATGTAGACGTGTAAAATCCCAGTAATTTCGATGATTGTTGAAATTAGAATTGTGAGATTAATATTTTTCCTGTCTAAAGAAGCTTCAAAAATTGGATTGATTTCTTCCGTAATCTTTGGAAATTTATTTTCTATAATTTGATAGAATTTATTTTTGGTTTTGAATGAGTTATAAATGAAATAAACTAGAATTAAAATTATGCCCAAAATGACTAATGATATCCACGAATCATTAAAATATTTGTTGACGTAAATACTATAAATAATGATGGGAACACCAATGATGAAAACCGTTAATAATCCAATAAAACCATAAATAGAACTTGCCTGAATGATTTTATTTGTTTCAAATTGTTGCTTTTTGATTTGTTTGGGTAAATAAGCCAAAGAACTAATTCCGCCCGCTGGTAGAAAAACACTGATAAAATTTCGTTTGAGAAATAAATTGACAGCGTCCCAAAATTTAAGAGGTAAACCAACTGCTTTGAAACTTGTGATATACATTGCAGCTTGCAGCGAAATATAGAGAATCGTTATTCCGAAACCGATCAATAGCCAAATAGGTTTTGCGCTTTGAATACTCGGAATAATTTGCATCATTTCTTTGCGTTCGCTTCTGAAAAATACAAATGCGAGTAATAAAATAAGTATTGCTAAAACTTGTTGCCAAGGTATTTTTACATATTTTATAGATTTTGGAAACCTCATGTTTGTATGACATTGTTTAGTTCTATTAATTTATCAAAAAATTAAATATCAAAACTTATGATTTGCTTAAAAATAACTTATATTGAAAATAAAAATAAGATATGGAGACTGGATTAAATTTACGTCAAGCTATTTTGAATGATGCAGATAGAATTTGGGAAATTTTGCAACAAGCAATTGAGAAAAGAAAAGAGGAGGGAAGTAATCAATGGCAAAATGGTTATCCAAATCTAGATGTTGTAAAAAATGATATCTCAAATGGTTTTGGTTATATAATTGAGAATGTTGATAATCTAATCATAGGATATGTTGCAATTATTGATGAGATAGAACCTGCTTATACAGCAATTGAAGGAAAATGGATGAATGATGATCCATATATTGTCATACATCGATTGGCTGTTGCACAAGATGTTAAGATAAAAGGTTTAGGAACTTGGACGATGGATGAAATTGAAAAAATAGCAATTATAAAGAAAATACAGAATATAAAAGTTGATACCAACTTTGATAATATTGGAATGTTGCGTGTTTTTGAAAAGTTAGGTTATCATTATTGTGGCGAAGTTTATTTTGATGGAAGCCCAAGAAAAGCTTTTCAGAAAATTATTCAGAATTTAACATAATTGAATATTTTAGATAGAATTTAGAAAAACTAAATAATCAAATTGATAAAAAGATTCCTTTTTTGGAATCTTTTTTTATGAATTTGTATAGGGCAACTATGTTTAAAGTGTGAAATTAATATTTTAACCCCTAATTTTTATAGGGTGTAATTAAAAATAAATGATTTTATTTAAAAATAATCTAATTTTGATAGGGTTAAAATTAAAAACTTATGAAAGTTGGATTAAAATGGAAAGTAGCTTTTGCAATTATAACGCTAGTTGCATTCGCTGGATTATTTTGGAAACCAGTTGTAGATATTCCAAATACAGGAGAATTTCTTAGCGAAGAAAATATTGTAAATTCAGATGTCGCCTGGATTTTAGCAGCTGCAGGATTGGTGTTATTGATGACGCCAGGTTTATCATTTTTTTATGGAGGAATGGTGGGGAAACGAAATGTTATTTCTACCATGTTGCAAAGTTTTATTGCCTTAGGTGTGATTTCGATTTTGTGGGTTGTAGTTGGGTTTTCACTGTCTTTTGGTGAATCAATCGGTTTTACAATAAATGGAGAACATTACGGAATTATTGGTAATCCATTAAGTTATCCATTTTTTAATCATGTCGGGGCATTTCCACACAAAGACATGGCATCTACAATTCCATTTGTCTTATTTGCATTGTTTCAAATGAAATTTGCAGTCATTACACCAGCGCTTGTAACAGGTTCTTTTGCTGAAAGAGTACGTTTCATTTCATATTTGTTATTTATGATTTTATTTAGTTTAATCATTTACACACCGCTTTGTCATATGGTTTGGCATCCAGAAGGTTTATTGAATAAATATTTTGGAGTGAAAGATTTTGCTGGAGGAACTGTTGTTCATATGAGTGCTGGATTTGCAGCATTGGCAGGAGCTTTGGTGATAGGTAAACGTAAAAACAGAGAACACAAACCTGCAAATATTCCATTTGTTATGCTTGGAACAGGAATGTTATGGTTCGGATGGTTTGGTTTCAATGCTGGTTCAGCTTTGGGAGCAAATGCCACAGCAGCTTTAGCTTTCGGAACAACAACAATTGCTTCTGCTTCTGGAATGATGACATGGATACTTTTTGATAGAATTAATGGTCGTAGCGTTTCTGCTATGGGTGCGTGTATAGGGGCTGTAGTTGGATTAGTAGCAATCACTCCAGCTTGTGGGTTTGTTACAATTCCTGAAAGTATATTTTTTGGCTTTATAACTGCTATAGTTTCAAATGTAATGGTTCATTGGAAAGTATTAAAACGAGTTGATGATACTCTAGATGTTTTTGCATGTCATGGAGTCGGAGGAATCATGGGAATGATTTTGACAGCTATTTTTGCACATGGAGAAAATGCAAGCTTATTACATGGAGGGATACATGTGTTTGCACATCATATGATTGCTTTGTTGCTTGTTTCGTTATTTACTTTTTTCGGTGCGATTGCGTTATTTTATATTACGAATAAAATGATTCACTTACGTGTGAGTGATAGAGCGGAGTTCGAAGGCTTAGATTTGTCGCAACACGAAGAAAGTTTGCATTAATTAAACAATAGTATTATAAAAAAATCCGACTACTTTTAGTAGTCGGATTTTCAATTTATATTAATCCAGCACGCTTTAATAAAGCATCTGCTGTTGGTTTATGACCTCTAAATTCTTCGTACAATTTCATCGGTTCTACTGTTCCTCCAGATGATAAAAGTTTATAGAATTTTTGAGCTGTTTCTGGATTGAAAATTCCAGTTTCTTGGAAGAATGCAAAGGCATCTGCATCCAAAACTTCTGCCCATTTATATGAATAATAACCAGATGAATATCCACCTTGAAAAATATGAGAGAAGGATGTACTCATCATATTTTTATCAATTTCTGGATACAACTCTGTTTGTTTGAAAGTTTCTTTTTCAAATTGTTGTAAATCATTGATTTCAGCCAAATCATTCGCATGATAAGCCATATCCAATAATCCAAAACTCAATTGACGAACAGTTTGATAACCTTCCATAAAACTTGAAGAAGCTTTTACTTTTTCAATTAATTCTTGCGGAATAATTTCTCCTGTTTGATAATGTTTTGCAAATAATTTTAAAGCTTCAGGTTCGTAACAAAAGTTTTCGTAAAATTGAGAGGGTAATTCAACAAAATCCCAATAAACATTTGTTCCAGAAAGACTTTCGTACGTTGTATTTGGTAACATTCCGTGTAGCGCATGTCCAAATTCGTGGAACAATGTTGTCACTTCCTGAAATGTCAATAATGACGGCGTGTCTTTCGTTGGTTTTGTAAAATTACAAACAATCGAAATGTGCGGACGTTTGGTGTTTCCATTCACATTAGAAGCTTCTCTATAACTTGTCATCCAAGCACCAGGGCGTTTTCCTGCGCGCGGGAAAAAGTCTGCATACAATAAACTTAAGAACGCACCATTTTTATCTAGAACTTCATAAGTTGTTACTTCATCGTTGTATTTATCAATTTTATGAATTTCTTTAAATGTAATTCCATACAATTTTGTTGCGACATCAAAAGCTCCTTGAATCACATTTTCTAACTGAAAATAAGGTTTCAATTCTTCGTCAGAAAGACTGAATTTTTTCTGTTTTAATTTTTCAGCATAATACGCATGATCCCAACGTTGCAATGTTTCAATCCCATCAGTTTCTTTTGCAAATGCAGTTAATTCCTCAATTTCTTTTTCCGCAAATGGTTTTGCTTTCGTTAATAAATCATTCAAGAAATCTAAAACAGTTGTTGGTGTTTTTGCCATACGTTCTTCCAAAACATAATCAGCATGCGTTTTATAACCTAATATTTTAGCACGTTCGTGACGAAGTTTTACGATATTTTTGACATTTTCTTCGTTGTTAAATTCATTATTTTGATAGGCTTTTACTCCATTTGCTCTAAACAATTTTTCTCTTAATTCACGATTTTCTGCGTATTGCATAAACGGAATATAGCTTGGTGCTTGTAAGGTAATCAACCAACCTTCGTGATTTTTTTGTTCTGCATCGGCTTTTGCTTGATCAATAGCATATTGAGGTAAACCTTTCAAATCATTTTCATCAGTAATAATCAATTCGTATGCATTAGTTTCAGCCAAAACATTTTGACCAAATTGTAATGAAAGCATTGCCAATTGTTTATCAATTTCGCGCAGTTTATTTTTATCTTCTTCGTTCAAATTTGCCCCATTTCTCGAAAAACCTTTGTATTTTTTTTCTAATAAATAAGCTTGTTCATCTGTTAAATTCAACGAATCCTTTTGATTATAAACGACTTTAATTCGTTCAAATAAATCTTGATTTAAGCGAACATCATTTCCAAATTCAGATAATAAAGGCGAAACTTCTTGTGCAATTTCTTGAATTTCATCATTTGTTTCAGCAGAATTAAGGTTGAAGAAAATTGAAGAAATTCGTCCTAATTTTTCACCAGAAAGCTCCATTGCTTCAATTGTATTTGCAAAAGTTGGCGCTTCAGGATTCGCAGTAATTGCATCTATTTCAGCTTTCGCTTCTTCAATTGCTTGGATAAAAGCAGGTTTGTAATCTTCAATTTTGATTTTAGAAAAAGGAGCACTTTCAAAAGGTGTTTCAAATTTTTCTAATAACGGATTTGCCATTTATGGTGTATTTTTTTAGTTAAAATATATTTGTTTGAACTCTTTCAAATTCTAATCCAAATGTAAGAAATCTGACAAATCGTCAAATTTAATGTGTGATTAATTTAGAGTTATTTACATTTGTTTTAAAGTAATCAATTATGAGTGTAGCGTTAATATTCAATCAAAAACCAACAGAAGAATGGCAAAGAAATTTACAAGAATTGTTGCCAGATACGAAAGTTGAAGTTTATCCAAATATCTCAAATCCAGAAGATGTAGAATTTATTGCAACTTGGAAACCGCACAAAAATTATGTGTCTGAATTTCCAAATCTAAAAGTTGTACAATCTGTTGGAGCAGGAATTGACCATTTGTTGCATACCAAAATTCCAGATTCAATAAAGGTAACACGTATTGTCGATCCTGCTTTGAAACAAGAAATGTTTGAACATGTTTTGGCTTGTGTTATGACTTCAATGAAAAATTTGTTGACGTATTATAAAGATCAAGTTCGTAAAGAATGGAAGCCTACTACTTATCAAAATATCAAGGAAACAACTATCACTATTTTAGGATTAGGTGAAATCGGAAAGTTAGTAGCGGAGCAATTTGTTACTTTAGGTTTTCAAGTCAAAGGTTGGTCGAATTCGCCTAAAAATATAAATGGAGTAGAATCTTTTGTTGGAAAAGAAGGCTTGAATGCTGTGATTTCTAATACTAATTTTATTGTCAATATTTTGCCTTTGACAGGTGATACAAAAGGTATTTTGAACAAAGACTTTTTTGCACAATGTTCAGCTTATACAGTTTTGATGAATGTTGGTCGTGGAGCACATTTGATCGAAAAGGATTTATTAATTGCAATCGAAGAAAAACAAATAAAAGAGGCTTATTTAGATGTTTTTGTAGAAGAACCTTTACCAGAAAATCACCCTTTTTGGACGAATGAAAATGTTTATGTAACACCTCATATTGCGAGTGTTACAAATGCAACAACTGCTCTAAAACAAGTTGCAGATAACTACAACAGAATGAAAAATAACGAAACTTTATTGAATGAAGTTTCATTAGAAAGAGGTTATTAGATATACCAAAATGACGTAAGATTTTGTTAAAAAGACGCATTTGTGTTTTTACTTGTCAAAAAAATCTTTTAACATTGTATTAGAAATAATAAAAGCTAAAAATGAGTGATTATATTCAACTTTATTCAATTGATAATATTTTAAGAACTTACAAAGAAGAAGCTACCGATCGTCGGTTAGCAATCTTTGATGTAGGTCCTGAAAACAATTATTATTTTGTAAAACGAAAACCTTATAAGTTTACGTCGCTTGGGTTGATTTTAATTACTGCAGGAACATGTGAAATCACGGTAAATTTAGAACCAACATTGATCAAACGTGATGATATTATTGTGGTTCTTCCAGGTCAGTTGTTCGAGATTATAGAGCATTCGGCTGATTTTGCTGTTCAAGCAATCTTTATTGATTCAGATTTGATTATTGAAGCTGGTTTTCACGTGAAATCCAATAATTTAGTAGAATTTTTATCGTCCAAATATCCTAAAATCATTTCTTTAGATAAAAAGATTGTACGTGATATGCGCTACAATCTGAATAAGATTAGTAAATATACCATCAAGAATGAAAATATCTTTGCAAAAGATTTGGTTTTACATCATTTTTCGGTCTTGATGTACGAGATGGGAAATTACTACAACCAAGCTGTAATGGCGAAAAGTACAACGAAAGAAGTTAGAAAAGAAGAATTGGCTAAGCAGTTTTTGTATTTAGTTTCAACTCATTTTCGTCGTCAACGTAATGTACAGTTTTATGCAGATGAAATGTTTATTAGTCGTAAGCATTTAACTAAAATCATCGTTGAAGTCTTTAATAAATCACCCAAACAAATCATTGCCGAAGCCATTGTTTTAGAAGCTAAAGTCTTACTAAAGAACCCAAAATATAGTGTTTCTGATGTTGTGACAGAATTAAATTTTATAGACACTTCCGTTTTTAGTAAATTTTTCAAAAATTATGCAGGTGTTTCGCCAACAACTTTTATTGCTTCTAACTAATAATTGATGTAAATCAATGCAAATGTGAAAATTTTCTAAAAACGTCTTTTTGACATATTATTACGTTTATTTCGCTAACTAATTTGTTAAATTGGATAGACCTTTGTTGCTCAAATTTTAATTGATGCGTCTTTTAGTAGATAATCGATACATGAAATTTGAATGAAAAGAATTTTATGGTGGTAGATTTTACAAAAAAAATATTTGCACATATTTCAGCAATCGGTGGTTATGTGCCAGAAAATAAACGAACTAATTCCGATTTAGAAAAGATTACAGACACTTCTGATGAATGGATTGTAAAAAGAACGGGAATTAAAGAACGTCGTATTTTAGAAGAAGGTTTAGCGACTTCTGATATGGCGGTTAGTGCAATTCAGAATTTAATTGATACATACAAAAAAGACATCAAAGATGTTGATGCGTTGATTGTTGCGACTTCTACACCAGATATGTTGATGCCTGCTACAGCAAATATTGTATGCGAAAAGTTAGGAATAGAGAATGTTTGGGCATTTGATATGAATGCAGCTTGTTCTGGATTTTTGTACGCGTTGGACATGGGCGCTTCGTTGATTGAAAGTAGACGTTACAAAAATGTTTTGGTCATTGGAGCTGATAAAATTAGTGCGTATGTAGACATCAAAGATCGTTCGACAAATATTTTGTTTGGAGACGGAGCTGGTGTAGTTTGGTTAGAGCCTACAAATGAAGAAGGAATTTTGGATGCTTTGTTACAGAGTAATGGAACTGGAAAAGAATTCTTGAATATAGAAGGAGGTGGTTCTTTGTATCCAGCGAGTTCACAGTTGTTGGTTGATGAGAAGCGTTACATTAGACAAGATGGAAAAATTGTATTCAAAAATGCAATTCAATCAATGAGTGATACCTGTGTCAATGTTTTGAAACGCAACGATTTTTCTGTTGAAGATGTAAATTGGTTGGTTCCGCATCAAGCGAATAAACGAATTATTGACGCTGTTGGTAATGAAATTAATATTGAAGAAGGTAAAACTTTAATCAATATTGAGAATTACGGAAACACAATTGCAGCGACAATTCCGTTGTGTATTTGGGAAAATACATCAAAATTAAAGAAAGGAGATTTATTGATGTTGACAGCCTTTGGTGCAGGTTTCTCTTGGGGAGCAAGCTTATTGCGTTGGACAATTTAATCAATAAAAATCATATATTTTTGTTCATAAAGAACGGCAATTTCTTGTCGTTCTTTTTTTATTGTAAACCATTAAATTCTTCACCACACTTCTTGCATTTGAACACGTTTTTGTAGTAAATAGGGTAGACCCAAAATATGATAGAAGATAATAAAGAAAGTAAGCCTTTTCCACCTTTCATTGACTTGTAATTGCTGTAATACTCATTGCTTCCACATTTTGGACAAACAAGAATTTCATCCAAATCATTGGTGTAATTTGAAGCATCAATTTCTTCTAAAACTTTCATGGCACGATCAGTATCTTCTTTCTTAATTTTTACTTTCACACCACCAATAGCATTCGACAAAAACTGATTAATCCCAACCGAATGTTCATCAAAAACAAAAGCATCAATCTGTTCACTCTCTAATTTCGAACGTAAAATATGTGCTTCAATAGGGCTTTCAAATGTTTTTAATGTAATAAGTTCCATGCTAATTGTGTTAAATATTCAATTCAATATCCGATATAAAATTAGTTCTTTTTATCTTAATGTCTTAAATTTTTTAGTAGATGAAAAATGTAATTCAATGTTTATTTTTAATTGTATTGATGATGAATACGACAAATGCGCAAAACCTAAAACAAGTTGCTTATAAAGATGGTTCGCAAAAATTGAACGGTTTAGTAACTGATAACACAACAAAGAAAAGTCCAGGAGTTTTGATTTTACCGGCTTGGAAAGGAGCTGATAACGAAGCAAAACAAGCTGCAATAGATTTAGCAAAAGAAGGCTATATTGCGTTTGTTGCAGATATTTATGGAGAAGGAAACAATCCGAAAGATAATGCGGAAGCGGCTAAAGCAGCAGGAAAATACAAGTCTGATTATGCAGCTTATCAAAAAAGAATTGATTTAGCGTTGAAAGAGTTAATCAAAGCTGGTGCAGATCCAAGTAAAATTGCTGTAATTGGTTATTGTTTTGGAGGAACAGGCGCATTAGAAGCTGCTCGTGCGCAATTAGCTGTTGTGGGCGTTGTTTCTATTCATGGTGGATTAGCAAAAGATGCTGTTCGAAAAAATATTCCTCTTAAAACAAAAGTTTTGATTGAACATCCTGCTGAAGATGAATCTGTAAAACCCGAAGATATTTCGAATTTAGTAATTGAAATGAACGAAGGAAAAACAGATTGGCAAATGATAACTTACGCAAATTCAAAACATACGTTTACCAATCCAGAATCACCTGATTACAATAAAGTAATGGCAGATAGAGCTTGGCAACATACATTATTGTTTTTGAAAGAAGTATTGAAATAAAACCGTCAATTCTAGTGAAATTCTTTTTAGAATTTTGTATCGAGAATAAGGTTTTAGAAGATAAAATTTATCTTAATTCTCGATACAATTTTAATAAAAACTGTAACAGTTAAATCTACTGAATAAACAATTGTATCATTTCATACCAAAAAGCAGCTGTAAAAAAGCCTACAATAATACTGATTCCAATAATCAAATTGGTTAGTTTGGTGTTGAGTTTAAATTGTTCCGCAATAATACTCGATGTCACTAAAGTAGGCATAGCAGCTTCAAAAATAGAGATTTTAGCCACATCACCTTTTATTCCAATTACGATGGCTAAAAGCATTACAACTGCAGGCGCAATCATTAATTTGTAAACCATAGACATCGAAATTTGTGACCATAATTTTCTCCAACCATTAAACTTTAATTGCAATCCAACCGAAAATAAAGCCAATGGACCTACGGTTGCAGCTAATTTGTCGAAGAATGGTTCGGCAGGAGATAAGTCGATAAATTGAGATAAAATCAATGCACTTATACAACCCAAAAATGGAGGGAAAGTAAATAATCGTTTCAAGATAAATTTGGAATCTATTGCTCCAGATCCATTGCTTCCTCCTTTTAATGCAGAAACTATTCCGATGGTTGATAAGCACAAAAACATGGTTTGATCACAAATAATCGCAATACTCAAATACTTTTCTCCATAAAATGCTGAAATCAAAGGAAAGCCAATAAAAGATGTATTGCTATAGCCGCTTGCCAATTCCAATGTTCTTCTCGAACGCTCCGAATAGCCTTTTGCTTTGCTGTAGAATTTCATGTAAAACAAACTTCCAACGGCAATAATGACAGTAGAAAAGATAGGAAATAACATTTCTTGCGACCATTCTACTTTTGGTAAATACTTAAACGAGACTGCTGGTAAAGCCAAATATAAGATCCACGTATTGATCCCTTTATGAGCATCAGGATGTATAGATTTTGTTGCTTTAAACACCATTCCGGCGATTATACAGACTGCGATTAATATAAAGTTTACCATTTTTAGATATTTGGAATGCAAAGTTACAATCCCATTTTTTTTTACCCTTAAGATATCACTTTTTATTCAATGCTTATTTTTTATAAAATGGCAAGATTAGATATATTTAATTTATTATTATTGAAAATCACTTTTGAATAACAATTTTCATTTTCCAAAATAGCTGTAAATGGAGTAGGAGTTATTGTATCAGTTGTAGGAAACCAAGTTGTTTTGATAAAATAATTTGGTAATAATATTTTCCCCTCATCTGAGCCGTTTGTGCCAAATCTTTCAAAATCTCCTTTCCAGAATTTAGATGTTGTTTTCTCTTCTAATAATTGATTGGTAGCCTCAATATCAGTTGTAGGTAAGCCAATTTCAGAAATTCCTAAAATAGAATGTTGATCAAATTCTGCATCGTTCTCATAAGCTAAATTATAATGTGTAATCATCTCAGCAAGATTTCTAGCTCCATCATAGAAATAAAAAGATTGTGCATTCCAATTTTCGAACTTTGCAATGTATTGATCAGCATCGGTGTTTAGGATTTTAGTTTTATTTTGTATCCAATCAAATGCCTTTTCGAATTGATTTTTACAAACTAAAAAACTGAAATGATAAATATGTTCTTCGTTCGATTTTATAAAAGTTAATCTTGTCCAACCAACTTGTAAACTAAACTGATTTTCGGTTTCTTCAATTAAATCAAAAGCTAAAATAGTTGTATAAAATGATTTTGTTTTTTCTAGCTCATTTGTAAACAATTGTAATTCTCTTATTTTCATTCTGCGATTTTTTATAAAATTAAATCAACAAAAAAGAAGAAAATAACAAGTTGAATTGATTTAATTAATTGCGTTATAAGAAAACTGTTTAATCTACTTCATACTCCAATAAGGCGAGATATGGATTACCTTTTAACTCAAGAACTTTTGCAAAAGCAGGTTCAGTTTTGTACCCATTCTTTTTAAGTTCGATGATTTTGTTTTTGAATGGTTCGTCAAATTTTTCAAGTAGTTTCGCCTCAATGAGCATATGTCGATAGGCATTTTGTTCGGTTGGAATCTTATTCTCTAAATAAATCTCAATTTCAAACGTATCAATTCTAAAATTACACGTCAAACAAATTTCGTTATTGTTTATTAATTGATTGATTTTAAATTCAAAATAATGAGAAAAATTCTCGGTTAAATGATTTGTAGCGTTTTCAAAATTAGATGTTTCACCAATAATATCAATGTCACTATTTTCAATATTGATTTCAATGGGAATTGTACCTACTACAATAGGTTTGTATGTGTCAAGTTTTTCTAAAATTTGATGATTGCGCAACAAATGAAACACATTGTGTTGTATTTCATTTCCGTGTTCTAAATAATCAATGGTAAGAAAATTTTGCATCATTTTATTCTCATCATAGTTACCAAAGAAGTAGCAGCATGCGTTTCTTTGTTCGTCGTTTCGTCAACCACAAAAATCTCTGTGCGTATGGTGCTTATCTTTTTTCCGCCTTTTATCACATAGGCTTTTGATAGTAAATAATCACCCAAAGCAGGTCGTAAATAATTCACCTTTAACTCAACTGTTACCACATAACAATCGTCGTCATAGTGAGAAACAGCAGCATAACCAGATGAAACATCAACCAAAGAAGCAATCATAGCACCATTAAACATTCCGTGTTTACGTGTCATCATTTCTTGTTTTGGAATCTTAATCGAAACATAGTCCGTTTCGCATTCGATAAGTGATGCGTTATAAAATTTTAAGGTTTCCGAACGATTAAAACTTGCTTCTACTAATTCTCTTTTTTCTGGCGTCATATAAAATTGCTTTCAACAAATATAGAGATTTGTCGAAAGCAATTTCAGTTATGCAGTTACGTTATTCAAGTTTTCTTCTCTGATAATCGTATTTTGATGCGACAAAATTACTTTATCCAAACCGCGGTAATAATTCCCTTTGTCGACGGTAATCAATAAATTATTTTTCGGAATTTTATTGATAATCTTATCGTTCGGGAAATGTTGTTTCGAGTTTTTGAAGGTAATAAATACATCATCTTCAGTTAGATTTTTGACATCATCTTCCGAAATAATATCAATCAATTCATAAGGTAAATAAAGTTGATCGAAGATATAATGAAACGTTTTAAGGCGTTTTCCGTTCAATTCTTTGCTATGTTGCAAAAAGTTTCTCAATCTATGTACAACAGCGTAGAAATTACCTACCAAAGGCGGTTTGGGAATATTACGCTCGAACAAGCAACCATCAATCAAACTAAGCGGAAGTTTGATATTCAATTCATCTGTTTTTACATTGTATAGATGGCGATAATCCAAACCTCTTCTCTTGAATTCTTCAATAATATGATCTTTTAGCGCAGGAACTTTAATAGGCAATTGTTGATTGATAAAATCGACCAATTTTTCATCTGATATAGGAGCTAAATTAAGCTCAGAAATGTTTTGTGACATACAATAAATAGTTAAAATAAAACAATTATTGTATTTCGATAATAGGGGATTTTTCGTTGTTTTTGGATGAACTCCCGTATTGTTTTACCACCGTGGAGACTCCTCTCGGTTGGTATCGTTTTCTACGATTCGAAATACGGTGTAAAACTACATAAAAAATTGAATATGTAGTAATCTTTTCTAATAATTTTATTTTAAAATGATCACTTAGAATTTTATTCTAAATTGGATATTGTTTCGAGAATAAAGGTTTGAATAATTACTTGATTTGTTTTTTTATATTCTACCATATAGATACATCGTAATACTAGTTCACTTATTCATTTTTCAATTTATCTCTATTCATCAACATTGTTAAACCTATGTCTCTATGTGGTTATAATTTTTATATTCTGTATTAGATGCGATCCTGAAACGAGTTTAGGGTGACTTAACAAGTCTGTTAAGTTGAATTCATTTCAACTTCTCATTAAGAAAACACCTCTATAATCTCCTCAAGAAGATATTTCGACTTCGCTATTAAAAATAGAGATTTAGAAAATTTTACAAATAATTAAGATAATTTTAATTGTTTGCCGAAAATTATTTTATACATTTGAATAACAAAGTAATTAAAAAATGAAGTTTACGTGCTTATATATGTCGATTCGCAAACAGGTTTGGAATATCCAGACGTGGGAAAGTCATGTATACTAAAAAGAGATTTTATTTTTTAATATATTTTAGGTTTCCCCGTCGAGTTTCGATGGGGATTTTTTTTGAACAAAAACAACAATTACCAATATAAAATTAAAAACAATGCAAAGTTTACAACAAGTAACGATCCCAGTTTGGCCCTTAGAGGACAACACAATCTTAAACAATGTTTCGGTAACATTTCAACTTTTTGGACTTCCATTAGGAACAGCTCCAGTCATTTTGATTAACCATTCCTTACACGGAGATTCAGATTGTACCTATCATTGGGATGGGGTCATGGGAAAAAACAAAGCAATTGATCTTAATGAGTATACGGTAATCTGTATAGATATTCCTGGAAATGGCGTTTCCGAAACCATAAAGTACGACTATATACCACGCGATCACATTACAGCACGCGATGTAGCGGTATTGTTTTGGTTGACGTTATTTGAATTGGAAGTAGACGAGATTTTTGCCATTATTGGTGCAGACTTAGGTGGAGGATTAGCATGGGAAATGGCATGTTTGTTTCCAAATAAGGTGCTGAATATTATTCCGATAGCAGCAAGTCCTAAGACAACATATTGGTTGGTAAAAGAGCCCACTTCTAAAAGCGAATACTTGAAATCTATTTTCTATTCGATAGATATATCACGCAATAGAGGTGATATATTGCAAGTTTCGCAATACATCAAATCAAAAATACATGTGATTTATGTGAAGAATGGAAACTTGTTCAACAAAGCAGAATTGAAACGTTATTACGCCAAACTGCAAGAGTTTAACAAACATGTACAGTTCCACGAAATAGAACAAATAGAAGACAACGAATTACTAAAAGCAAACATCGATAAGGTTGAAAAAATAGTAGACGGCATCCTCGAAAAAGAGTTTATCAATAATGTCGCATAAACCAAAAAGCTCCTGTGAAGGAGCTTTTTATTTATACTATTTTATGTTTTTGTGTCTAAAATAAGAGTTGTGCAACAGTTACCCTTGTTAGCTGTAGTCCTTCTTATTTCTAATTCCTAGAATTACACTTATAATAATTTCATATGGTAATGTGAAAATTACAAACATAAAAAAAGCTTTTAAAGGCCAACCAATTCCCATTTGGCTTTCCCTAATTTCTTTCGCTTTATTTAAAAAATTCAGGTTTTACATTTTGATAATATTCAAATTCATCCATTCCATTTTCATTATATCCAAAATTTTTAAGTAAAATATTTTTTGATAATTCTATTGACCAATAAGTAAAAGCAAAAGTTAGTATCACAGAAATTATTAAACAGCTTATTGATAGAAATAAAATTTTAGTTATTTTGTTATAATTCAGAAATTCAATTTTTTTATTGATATAAAATGGAAAAATTAAGATAGAAACAACTAGAATTAGGGTAGGAAAGTATAGCAATATTTCAAGAATTTTCGCATTCATTTTAGTTCTATTAAATTCATTTAATTCCTTTCTGTACGAGTTTTTTATAGGATTACAGCTAACGTTTTGCAGCTTGGCGAAGTGGCGGATTTTGAAGCACTTACTTTCAATTTAGTACTAATGTTCATTTGAAAACCGAATGTTCAATTTAGCACAGAACCCGCCATTTTGCCAATGCTATGTTATAGGGCGTTTTTTTACTCTTCTGTCGGTGGCGAATATTTTACGATGTCAATACCAACGCCATTTGGGTCTTGAATGGCAAAATGTCTGTCGCCCCAAGATTCGTTGCGAATGTCAATTTTTATTTCAACACCTTTCTTTTTCAGTTCTTGGTAAATGCTGTCCACGTCATCTACTTCAATGGTCAGATAAACACCTTGATTTTGGAAGGGGTGCTGAAAAATCGGTTGTTGGCTTGGGTGGTTTGGAAGCAAAAAGCTGATTTCCGCTTCGTGGTTTGGCGTGTGTAACAAAAGGTAAAATTCGTTTTCAAACGTTACGCCAAAGTTCAGTGTGTTGGTGTAAAACTCTTTTGTTTCTGCCAATTTTGATGTTACGATACCTGCATTTAATTTCATCTTGATTTCTTTTTTAGTTACTGAATTTGTTTGTGAAAATACATTTGCCGTTAAGCAAAATGTAGCAATGATTAAAACTATTCGCTTCATTGTTTTTGAATTTGATTAACGATGCAAAGTTCATACAACAGAAACTTTTGGAATAGTAAAAATCGGACAAATTCATCTGCCAAATGCTTTGCTTGGCGTAACGCCATAAAAATTTTTGAACTCTTTTATAAAGTGCGATTGGTCGTAATAACCCACGTCAAAGAATAGTTTGTTTTGTCGCAGACTTTGGCTTGATGGTTTGGCTTTGAGAATATTTTGAAAACGGACAACTTTGCTGAATGTTTTGGCGGTGTCGCCAATGTAAAACTCAAAAAGTCTGCGAAGTTGCCTTGTGCTAATACCTGTTTCTAAATCTTTTTCAATGTCAAGCATTCCAAAGTTTTTCAGAATGAGTTCTATCGCTCCGTAAAGTCTGTTGTCATTGTCAAATGTTGTTTTGTTTGTCAGTTCACGAAAATGACTGTCAAGCAAATTTTTTATTTCGTCCTGCTGTTGAGTTTCATTGAAATTGTTTGTAATAAAGTCGGACAAATGTGGAACAACCGAATGTAAGTGTTCGTAACGATTGCTTAATTCCATTGCGTTTATCTTGAAAAGTTGCGGAAACATTGTCGGCAGAAAACGAACACCAATGTAGTTGAAAGCATTGTCAAGCGGAAATTCCGTAAACTTTTTACAGAAACCCATTACATAATTTTCTTTCGGATTGTTGAGTTCAAAATAGATGTCAATGCAACCGTCAGCTACAACACGGTAATTAAATTGTTCAGAAAGTTTCTGTATTGTTTTTAGTTGCCAATAGCAATAAATATAAGGTTGAAGTGTGATGTCGGGCAGAAATTCCGTGTAGGTTACGTTGTCAGCCGATTGTCTGACTGTCGGTTGAATGGGATTGTAGAGCGTTCTTATTTCTGTCGTAATGTTCACTGTTTGTTGTTAGCACGGTTGTCGTTTTAAAATACCCTATAACGAGCCGAGTATTTGCGAAGAACGGGAGAGAATTTGAACGCAGCTCAAGTTCAGCCGTTCAAGCAAATTGCTCATTTCTAAAACTAAATTAGTGTATTGTTTTTAGAAAAGCAATTTTGCGAGAGGAAAAGAATGGGATGAAAGTTTACTTTCAGCCCGTTTTTTCGCAAATACACTGTTGAACTAAACCTCCGGTAGCTTTCGCTGCGATGATT
>NZ_DLJR01000014.1:0-5183 GCF_002484365.1 Empedobacter sp. UBA7611 | reverse complement strand
ATTAGCAACTTGAAACCGCCATTTCGTTTCGTCGATCAAAAATATTTTTCAAAGCTACTGCAATATAATCCATATGACTTTGGAAATAAGTTCTTCTCGGAATTGCCAAACGCAATAATTCTAATTTTGGATAACGGTTTTCTCGTGTTTCAGGATCACGATCTGCCAAAATAGTTCCAATTTCTACACCACGAATTCCAGCTTCTTTGTACAATTCGATTCCCAATGTTTGTGCAGGGAATTCTTCGCGCGTTACATTTGGTAAAAATTTTACAGCATCAACAAAAATGGCGTGCCCACCAATTGGTTGCTGAATTGGAATGCCAAATTCAATTAATTTATTCCCTAAATATTCAATTTGTTTGATGCGCGATTGTAAATAAGAATATTCTGTCGATTCTTGTAAACCTTGTGCTAAAGCTGCTAAATCACGTCCAGCTAAACCGCCATAGCTTAAATATCCTTCGTAAATAATTCCGAAATTTCCACAAATTTTATACAGCTCTTCGTTATTCAGTGCAATAAATCCACCAATATTTACCAAACCATCCTTTTTCGCAGACATCGTCATTCCATCTCCGTAAGAAAACATTTCTAAAACAATTTCTTTAATCGTTTCCGTTTTGAATTCTTCTTCTCTTTCTTTGATGAAATAAGCATTTTCCGCAAAACGAGCGCCATCAAAAAAGACTGGAATTCCATATTGATTAGACAATTCACGAACTTGACGAATATTTTCGATTGATACAGGTTGGCCACCAGAAGAATTACATGTAACAGTGATTAATGTAAATGGAATTTGTTCTTTTCCGTATTCTTTGTAGACATTTTCTAACTTTTGTAAATCGATATTTCCTTTGAAAGGATGAATCAATTCGCTGTCAAAAGCCTCATCAATAGTACAATCAATTGCGTGTGCTTTTCTAAATTCGATGTGACCTTTTGTTGTATCAAAATGCGAATTTCCAGGAACAACATGACCTTCTTTTACAAGAGCTGAAAATAATACATTTTCCGCTGCACGACCTTGATGCGTTGGTAAAAGAAACTCAAATCCAGTAATGGTATTAATGGTTTCTCTCAGTTTTAAGAAAGATTGAGAACCAGCGTAGCTTTCGTCTCCAGTCATCATTGCAGACCACTGTTTGTCGGACATTGCTCCAGTTCCAGAATCAGTTAATAAATCAATAAATACTTTGTGGCTTTCTAGGTTAAATAGGTTGTAATCTTTTTCTTCGATCCACTTTTCGCGTTCTTCTCGAGTAGATTGATAAATTTCTTCGACCATTTTTATGCGAAATGGTTCGGCAAAAGGTAATTCCATTTTTTGTGTTTAATGTAAAACTAAGAAACCTTTAGAATATTATCAATTATTAATTGGAATTCATAAAAAAATCCTCTATCAAAAAGATAAAGGATTAAAAATTTTCTATAGCTCGTGTTAGTCAATAACAGGAACAGGTCTTTTATTTTCGTTGATTGCAACTAACGTAAAAGTTCCAGAGATTGCTTTATCGCGACCATCACGGTACATACTTTCGATATAAACATCAATTTGTACATCCAAACTTGTGCGTCCTACACGAACAACTCTTCCCACAAATTCAACAATTGTTCCTGCGGGAATAGAATGCTTAAAATCAATTTTGTCACTACTTACTGTAACAATAGGTTTACGACAAAAACGAGTTGCTGTCATAAAAGCAATTTCGTCCATCAAATACATTACTGATCCTCCAAACATTGTGTTGTGGTGGTTTGTATCTCCTGGAAAAACAGCTTTGAAAATGCGAGTTTCAGAATTGATGATACGTTGTTCGATCAACTCTTCTCTTGGTGTTTTTTCCACTTCCATTATCATAATATTTACACGTTACTTTTCTTCATTATTTTTTGAGTTGATAATGTTTTTTTGTGGTGGTTTGATGATTTCATAGAACATAATTTTTACTTTTTTCGCGAAAGTTTTTGACTAATTATTAACTCAATTAGTGGCATTCTGACTTATCAAAAATATTGATTCACAGTTGCGCGACAGTTCGTGAATTGCACACGATTCCCCAATAAGTTGAGCACGAATTTGATGCAAATATAAATTAGAAAAATGAAAATTAGCAGATTTATTGTGCCGAATTCGTTGGTTTGGAATAATTCGTGTAAATTCATTTTACGAATTTTTAATGAAGTAAGAAAAAAGAATGAAAATAAAACCAATCAAAGATTTAGTTCATAATCTATCAGAATGGAATGAATTAGTTTCTCAAACCAAAGATTTAACCGATAAAGTAGTTCAAGATGTTAATTTTTTGCGTCAAGAAATCAATTGGGAAGAGTATAATTTATGTAATACATCGTTTTTGGGTTGTAAGTTTAAACAATATGAAGCAATCTATTTAATCGAAAAAGGAGCATTCGTTTATCCAAAATTTGCATCAATTCCCTATAATCCATATCGTGGAAAATTGTATACTTGGCAAGAGTTGATGGAAGGTTATAATCAGGACAATGATGAAAGTATAGATCTTAAAATCTACAAACATTTCAAAAAACATAAATATAATCCATCTGTTTCAGAAGCTTTGGCGCAACGTTTACACGATTTGTCTATTGATGATTGTTTGCGTCGAATTTTAGAATATGATGAAAACGGAATGACGAAGAAAAAAGTGATTGGTTTTATGGGTGGACATTCTACTGCGCGCAATTCTGAGTTTTATAATGAAACGGCGAAAGCAGCAAAATTGGCAACTGAAAAAGGTTATTTTGTTGTTTCTGGCGGAGGACCTGGAATTATGGAAGCAGCAAACTTAGGTGCTTATATGGCAAACTATGCAGATGAAGATTTGATGAATGCTATTAATATTTTAGCAGATTTAGATTTTATTGATGATCAAAGAACCGAATACTTGGCAAAAAATTATATGACTAATGCGCAGAAGGTTTTAGAGATTTACCCAAATGGTGCAGAAAGTTTGGCTATTCCTACTTGGTTTTATGGTCACGAGCCAAGTAATTTATTTGCCACGAATATTGCGAAATATTTTTCTAATAGTATTCGTGAAGATATGTTGTTAACAATTAGCTTATTTGGTTTAGTTTATGCGCCTGGAAGTGCAGGAACGACACAAGAAATTTTTCAGGAAGCAGCTCAAAATCATTACGGAACGTCAGGATATTATAGTCCAATGATTTTTTTGAGCAAGAAAAGATATGTAGAAGATACAGCGATTTATTCGGTTTTGCATCAATTAGCAACAGGAAGACCATATAAAGAGTTATTATTTTTAACAGATAGTGCTGATTTAGCAATTGATTTTATCGAAAATCATCCACCAATCAAAGCGATTTAAAATTATTTTAGAAGATTATTAAAAATAAATTTAATTATTAAAACTGTATAAACCTCTTTAATAAAATGGTTTATGTGAGTTTTATTTGTTTTATGTCCGAATAAAATAAAATAATTTCGAAAAATGTTTGGTATTTTAAATAATGAACGTATATTTGCAGTCCAATAACGCGAGATGGAGCAGTAGGTAGCTCGTCGGGCTCATAACCCGAAGGTCACAGGTTCGAGTCCTGTTCTCGCTACTAAATCGCGAGGTGGAGCAGTAGGTAGCTCGTCGGGCTCATAACCCGAAGGTCATCGGTTCGAGTCCGGTCCTCGCTACTACAAAGAGAGTTTCTAACAAGAAGCTCTCTTTTTTTATGTCTTTAACTGAGAATTAAGATTGGATAAACTATTTTTGTATGATGAATGTAGAAGAATATAAAAAACAATATAACGCTAAACAGCGAAAACTGAATAGCGTTTTTATCATTTGTAAATAACAGTTAAAAGCATATGATTTTTAACTCATTTTTACACCTATTTTTATATCGTTTTTTACGATGGATTTTTATATTAAAAATTACACTATCATTTTAATTGATTTTATAACCTTTTTTCTCAAGTAAATCTATTAATTTGGTATAATCATCTCCTTTCTTGATATTTATCGATACATATTTAATTATATAATAAATAACAATAGGATTAAAAACAATTGGCAAATACATTGTAATTGAAGTATGATTAGCATTATAATCATCATTTAAATGAATACCTTCTTTTACAATATTGAGAAAAGTTGAAATACCAAGATAAATAACAATAGTAATAAATAAAACTATCCACATGCTTACATATGGTTTAAGCTTTATTTCTTTATCGTTCTTTCTGATTTTAAATTTTTTACCATTAAATTCATATTTGTACCACTTTCTATTTTCTAATGATTCAATTTCAATAGATACAACCTCATCTAACTTCTCTAAATTATTCATACTTAATATTTATATATAAAATATTTCACGTTTAATTTCCTGTTCTAAATTTTCGTTAATTGATTGTCTTTTTAATATCCAATCATTATTCTCGTTATATTCGTATATAGATTTTGATTCATTTTCAATATCTAAATTGTTTAAAAAATTATAAAAATCATCATCATTTACAAACTGACCTTCTTTTAAAAAATATACATCAATTTTTTTTCTATGTTCATCAAATATTTTGTAATTCTGAATAAATTTCTTTTTATACAACTCTTTATTTTTAAAATAAAACTTTTCAACATCATCAGAGTCACTTTTCTTTACACTCAAACAATTAAAAAACCATCTATAAGAATATTTACAGACTTCTGTTTTACCATTTTTTAATAATCTTTTCTCATAAATAAGATTACCATTACTATTATATTCAAAAATAACTTTTTCAAAAGGCTTTTCATTAATACATTCATAAAAATCAACTTGCCTTAGATTACATGAACCATCAAAATAAAAATCTCTAAAATATTTTCTATTTATAGGAGGTATCCATCCATCAGATTCAGAAATTTCATTACTTCTAATTTTTATTTTTTCTACTTGACCAATGTTATCTTCAATTATATCAATAAAATCATATTTATAATCAGGTTTATATTTAAAATTTAAAACTTCTGGATATTTTAATAGTTTACTATATAAATAGTAAATTAAAAATATAAGTACTAAAAAAACTAAAAGTAATTCAATATTCATATAGTGTAATTTTAGTATTTTTAAAAAGTTCGTTTTATAATATAGAAGATCCGGTACACATCATTTAGATTAATCGTAAAATCTTCACATTTAGTGTAATCTTCCCCTTGTTA